>JAISXE010000267.1 GCA_031270615.1 Spirochaetia bacterium | reverse complement strand
GGGAGCGGGCGCAGGCGCGGGGCCTTGGGCCGAAACGTTTTCCGCAGCCCCCCCCGCGCAGCCTATGAGGACGCATGCTGCAAGGTATAAAATAAACGGCATTCTGGTATTCCTGCCCTTTATCATAATACTTTTTCAAAGTTTTTTCTACGCCACGCGGAGGGGCCGGACGCGCCTCTTATCCAAGCTCCAGAATCGCGCCGCCGAAGGTGAGGCCCCCGCCAAAGGCCGCAAGCCCTATCTTGCGGGCGCCGGGACGCGGCCAGGGCTGGCCGCCCGCTTCCCCCGCTGCCCGCCCATGCGGCCAGGGGTAATCCGGGGACAATACCGTTTCCAGGCACAGGGGAATCGTGCTGGACGAGGAGTTTCCCAGGAAGCGGATATTGCTGAAAACCTTTTCCTCCGGAAGGCGCAGCCTCTGCCGCACCGCGCTGATGATGCGCTGGTTGGCCTGGTGGGGAACAATAAGGTCAAGCTTGTCCGGCGACAGGCCTTCGGCCTCGCAGGCCGCGCCAAGCATCCTCACCATGCCGCCCACGGCCTCAAGAAAGACTTTTTGCCCGTCCATAAAGATCTTGCCCTCCCTGCCCACCGGAACGCGCAGGATGTCGCCCGCCTCCCCTTTCGCGGACACAAAGGGCCGCGAAAGGCGCAGGGGCCGCCCGCCGCACAGGGGAAGGCCCTGCCCATCGCCTTCCGGCCCGGCCGCGAGAATGGTCGCCGCCGCCGCATCGGCGAAAATCGGCGCGGTCCCGGGGTCGGAGGTGTCGGTCTTCAAGGAAAGCGTCTCCGCCGTAACCAGAAGCACCTTTGCCTGCGGCTGTGACTGCAGGAAATCCCAGGCAATCTGCAAACCATACAAATAGCCGGAGCAGGCCGCGCTGATGTCGTAAACAGGAACAAAACCCTCAATATGTTCGGTCCCCAGCCCGTGCTGGACCATCGCGGCCAGGGAGGGGCTGGTGTACAGGGGGGTTCCCGTGGAGCAGAGAATAAGGCCGATTTCGCCGATCCGGGTCCCGGTCTTTTCAAGCGCCTTCCGGCTTGCCTCCAGGGCCAGGCTCAAAGCGGTTTCGCCCCCGCCCAGCCAGTTGCGGGACTCGATGCCGGTGCGTTTCACGATATCCTTCGCGGACCAGGACGGGCAGAGTTTCACAATTTCCTCGTTGCCCACCGCGCGCGATCCCAGGGCGCCCGCGACGCCGAGGATGCCCACAACCGAACACCTGGGCGCCGGGGACGGGCCACGCGCGGCCGCAAGCGGGACACGGGAACCGAGGCCGGTGATGCGCGGAACGCGCCCCTCCTGGGTTGCCTTCGCCCCCGCCGCGCTTTCCCCAGCCTCAGTCGCTATATACAAAAGAGGCGCTCCCACCCTGACGCTGGCGCCCTCCTCCACAAGAAGGCGGGAAACGGTCCCCCCCACCGGGGAAACCAGTTCCAGGGCCGCCTTGTCCGCCTCCAGTTCCGCCAGCAGCATGCCCTCCCGCACCTCTTCCCCGCACCTCACCTTCCATTCCACAACCATCACCGACTCATCCGCGGGGCTGGAACCCGCCGCCTCCACGACAAAAAGCCCCTCCTCTTTCGGCGGGGCCTCTTCCCAGACTATCCGCCCGCCAAGGACCCCCACGGCGGCCTCCAGGACGCCCTCGTAGGAAGGAAGAATATCAAGCTGGTTTTCAAAGTTAAAAGGAATCCAGGTGTCGGGCCGGCTGACGCGGCGGATGGCAACGGGGCGGGCGGAATTTTCCGCGACACAGGCCGCAATCTCCGCGCCCATACCGCAGGTTTTTGAATCCTCATGCACAACGACAAGACGCCCCGTGCGCGAGACGCTGCGCAGCACGGCCTCCTCGTCCCAGGGCCGGATGCTGCGAAGGTCGATGACCTCCGCGCCGAGGCCTTCTTTTTCCAGGCTCTGCGCCGCCCGAAGGCAAAGCCCAACCGTGTTGCCGTAAGCCACGAAAGTCAGGTCCTCTCCCCGGCACAGAACGCGGGCCTTCCCCGGCGGCACAAAAAGGTCCCGCGCCCTCGCCGCTACGCGGGCGCTTCTGTCGTTCAGCAGGGCCTTAGGATAAAAAAGAATCGTGGGCCGCCCCGATTCAAAAGCCGCATTCAGAAGCCCCGCCGCGTCCGCCGCCGTGGAAGGCACAAAAACATCCAGCCCCGGGATATGGGCGGCAAAAGCCTCCATGCTGGCCGCGTGGAAAGGCCCCAGGCCGGGCCGGTACGCGCCGCAGCTTGCAAGAACAATAAGAGGCATCTCCCAGGCCCCCGCGCTGCGCCAGAAAATGTTTGCCACCTCGGAAAAAATCTGGTTGAAGGCCAAAGGCAGAAAATCCGCAAACTGGAGAAAAGCGACGGGCCGCCCCCCCGCCAAAGCCCTGCCCGCCGCATAGCCGATTATCGTGGCCTCCGCCAAAGGCGAATTGACAACCCTGCCAGGAAAAGCCGAGGAAAGGCCCCGCGTAAGGCCGAAAACATCCCCCTTGGGATCCTCGATATCCTCGCCAAAAAGAAAAACCCGGGAGTCGCTTTCCAGGCGGAAGCGCAGGGCCTCCCGCAGCGCTTCCAGCATAGTCATGCCCTCTTCCGGGGGCAGACCTTGCGCCGCGCGGTATTCGCGCCCCGGGTCCTGAAAACCCCCAGGATACGGCCTTTCCGCGTCCCTTTGAGGAAGCGGCTGCGCGGCGCCCTGGGCCGCGCGGGCAGCCAGAACCAGCTCCCCGCGAACCCCCGCGCAAAGCGCATCGAGGGCATCGGGGCTTTCCCCCGCCCGGATCAAAGCATCCCGCAGAATCACAAGCGGGTCGGAATCCCTGCGCGCCTCCTCGATTTCCCGGCCGCTGCGGTACAGCCTCTGGTCGTCCGCATTGGAGTGGCTTGAAAGCCTCTGCACCTCAGACACGACGATACGGGGCAGCCTGGCCTCGCGGATCTCCCGCACCTCCCTGCCGAAAACCCGGTACATCGCCTCGGCGTCCCTGCCGTCGGCATAGGTGATAGGTATACCAAAAACACTCCCGGGACGGACAATCCCGCTTCCGCCCCGGGGCGGCCGAAGGGAAAAAAAAGTTTTCCCCTCCGTCTTAGTCGAAATCGCGAGCCCGTTGTCCTGCACATGGAACAGCACAGGCAGCTTCTCGCAGGCGGCAAAAGCAAGCGCCTCAAGGACTTCCCCCTCCTGGGTCATACCGTCCCCCAAGCCGCACAGCACAAGCGGCCTTCCCGGCAGGTCCCTGCAAACCGCCGCGATCCCCAAAGCCTGCAAAGCGCCGTTCCCCACAGGAGTCGGAATACTCAGGATATTCAACCGCCGACAGGAAATAAGACCATGCATCTGCCTGCCCCGGCTCGCCGAACCCTCCCTGGCGAAAAGCGAAAGAAAAAACTCCTCCGCCCCCATGCCCCGGGCCAGCATCAAAGCGCGGTCGCGGTAATGGCAGTGCAGCCAGTCCTGCGCTATCAAATGGGGAGCAAGCGCGGCGCCCGCCTCATGCCCCGCGGAACTAATAAAAAAAGAAGCCTCGCCCCGGCCCGCGTAATTCTTCTCAATCAGCTCCATCTCCCGGCTCATCACCATGGCCCGGTATATCCCCAAAAGAGCGGAAATATCCCCCGCGTCCGTGTCCCCCGGCATTTCGCCCGTTTCCCTCATCGACTCCATCGACTCCTCCCCGCAGCACATTTCTCTAACCCTATAGACGGAAAAAACCAAAAAAAGTTGCACCCGCAGGCAGACATGTCCGCAAAGCGGCACCGTCAACTAGTTAAGAAAGATATGTGCGCATTTTTGGCGCCTGCATGGCGAGCAGCAATTTTGCCCCGCAAAATTGCGACCAGCACGCCGAAGCGCCAAAAACCAGGCTTTCCGCTCCAATCTTTTTTACCGCCCAGCGGTAAAAAAGGATTTCCGCTTCAATCCTTTGCGCCCCACGGGCTATCCGCGCTTCGCGCAACCTGTTTTTACAAGTGACGGCAAGTACCGCTGCCCTGCCGCCAGCCCCGGCCGCCTTGACAAAAAGCCTTCATCCAGCAACAATCACTCCCGCAGGAGGAAAAAAATGATCGGTAACAGCCCGTCCCCCGAAAAGCGCGCAAAACCCCCACCCCCGAAACATCATACACCCATAGTGTTCGCCAAACATCCCCCACAGGAACATTATACGAACTTTCATGCGTATATAAGTAGTTATGCGCAATAACCCCTAAAATTAATTAAAAATATTGAACAGACCCGTTGACAAAATAATTTTAACTGGATATAAAAGAAAAAGAGGTAAATTATAATGAAAGTTGATTTTGAAAAAGAAAAAGCGGAATGTAATTTTAATAATTTACTAAACGATGATGAAAATATAAAACTTAAAGCCGCAAAATACTTTTATCATAGGATTCCTTAAAAATATGATTTTAAAAAAAA
>JAISXE010000111.1 GCA_031270615.1 Spirochaetia bacterium | reverse complement strand
GGCATGGGCGGCAGACCGTTCTGTTTCACCACCGCGGGGCTGACAGCCCTCGCCCTGCTTTGAAGGCATTTTATGAAAACAGCGACCAGCCCAGGTTGCATGGGCGGCAGACCGTTTTGCGCTACCAACGCGGGGCTTCGCCCACGGCCTGTTTGTACGGCCTTAAAGCAAATCGCGACCAGCCCTGGTTGCATGGGCGGCAGACCGTTCTGTTTCACCGACACGGGGCTTTCAGCCCACGGCCTGCTTGTACGGCCTTTTAAGAAAATTGCGACCAGCCCAGGTTGCATGGGCGGCAGACCGTTTTGCGCTACCAACACGGGGCTTCGCCCACGGCCTGCTTGTACGGCCTTAAAGCAGGATTGCGACCAGCCCAGGTTGCATGGGCGGCAGACCGTTCTGTTTCACCAACGCGGGGCTTCGCCCACGGCCTGCTTGTACGGCCTTAAAGAAAATTGCGACCAGCCCCAAAGGGGCTGATGGACCATGCCTTCCAAATCACGCGCTGTCCGCGCGCGGTTTTATTGGGGCGTGTCTTTGTCAGCGCGGTCCGTGTTGTCCGTGGTGAATTTTTGCCTTTGCGCACTATGCGTTATTTAGGGATAAGCCCTAAGTGCCTCTATCAATTCAAAAAGCGGTTATGGCCCCAAACGCAATATTTCCACCACCGCGTTTGCGCTTGGCGGTATGCGGTATAGCCGCCGGTCGCTTGACATCCTTCTTCCGTTTTTGGTAGACTGGCTCTTTCCTGGCTCGCGGTGGCGTAGCTCAGTCGGTAGAGCAAGCGGCTCATATCCGCTTTGTCGGGGGTTCAAGTCCCTCCGCCACTAAAACCGCAATTCGGCTGCATAGGCACTGGCGGGTTCGCGGAAGAAGAAACAAAGAAGCATAAAAAAGCCCTTCTTCGCTGTCAGTCTTGTCCGTGTTGTCCGTGGTCAATTTTTGCCTTTGTGTACTATGCGTTATTGAGGGACAAGCCCCTAATTACACGCCTCCCGCGTCCCCCTGTGTTTTCGCCCCGTCGGCCATTTCCACCCTGTTGCGCCCCAGCTCCTTTGCCCGTATCAGGGCGGCGTCCGCGGCGGCGATCAGGTTTTCGGGGTTTCCGCCGTGGCGGGGGGCCAGGGCCAGGCCGATGCTGGTGCGGGTGCGGATGGGCACGCGCGAAACGGCATTCGGTTTTTCAGGAACCATGACCTCCTCCCCGGCAACCGCCCCGCGGATGTTTTCGGCGATGACGAGGGCGTAGTCCCCGTCGGTGTCAGGAAGAAACACGGCGAACTCGTCCCCGGCAAGGCGGGCGCAGATATCGCCGGAGCGCGTTTGGGCGTTCAGGACCCCGGCGACGGCGCGGAACACCAGATCCCCCGCAAGCGTCCCGCAGCGCTCGTTGATGGCGTGGACCCTGTCCAGGTCCAGCATGAGCAGCGCGGCTTTCCTGATACCCGCGGAGTCGTGGTCAAAATGGTCTTTTATGGAATCCTCCAGAAAACGCCGGTTATAAAGGCCGGTAAGCTCGTCGGTAATGGCGCGGCGGCGGGCGGTCTCCCCCCACCTCATCAAGTCGCCCAGGTGCTGGGAGGACTGGCCCAGCCAGACATTTTGCAGGGCGATGATGGAGTTGAGGATTTTTATGCCAAGCATGGGAAACTCGAATATGATGCGGTAGAAGTCGGCGCGCTGGATCACCATGACATCGGAGGCGGCATTCGCGCGGATCGTGGCGGAGCGCGGCTCGTTCGCGATGATGGACATCTCCCCGAAAAAATGGCCCAGGCCCACATCGAAAATGCGGCGCTGGGTCCCGTCCGACTGGCTGCGGAAAGCCGAAAGCGAACCCTCAAGGAGGATAAACATTTCCTCGCCCATATCGCCCTGCCTGAAAACGGCATCGCCCTTGCGGATTTTCCTGCGTTCCATGAAAGCGGTCGCCGCGTTGTACTCCAGGCCGCTCATATCGGTAAAAAAAGGCGAGTTCATCAAAACGGGATTTTCGGTCGGCGGCCGCGCGAGGTTTTCGCGCGCCGCATCCGTTGCGTCCGCCTTATCCATGCTGCCTCCTCATGCAGTGGGCAACCGTGCCGCCGCCCCCGCGCCAGAAATGCAGGAGGGCGGCGGAGGTGTCCTCGAACAGGGAATTCCACTCCTGGCCGTCCTCCGGCCATAGCGTCCAGACGATGGTCGCCGAAAACCCGAAAGCGGGAACCCCGTCCCGCGCCGGAAAAGGCTTCATATCGCGTATCGCCTTTGCCAGGGCCTGGGCGATTTTCTTTGCCGCCCCCGCGCCGCAGTTGTTGATAAAAAGGCCCGTCTCGTTGCTCTTGAAACGCAAAGCCCAGCCCCGCCCGGCCCGGCGCGTAAAAGTCTTCAGAACCATGGCGATGCGCACCATAGCCTCGTCCCCGGCCGCGTGCCCGCGCGTGTCGTTAAGCTCTTTGAACCTGTCGGGCTTGAGCATGATAAGGGCGCTGGGCTGCACCAGGATGCGGTTGATCTCGTCGCGCAGGAAACCCTGCTTCCACAGCCCCGTTCCCGGATCCTCGTAGGCGCGGCGCTGGAGTTCCTGCACCCAGGCAAGGTTGTCAACCGTAATCTTGTGCGTCATGGTGATGCGCGAGCTTATCATGATGATGCAGCACAGCAGTATCCGCGTGACAGCCTGGGGCGCCTCATAAATAAAATCTTCAAGGCCCAAACCGAAACCAGGAAACATCAGGAGAACCGAATCATCCACCGCATCGGCGCGCGCATCGTAGGCCGCCTGCCGCGCGAAATCGAAATCGCCAATGGTGTCCCCCCCCGTAAACCACGCAAGCTCGTCCGTCCCCCCGTCCGGGCGCGGCCGGTAAACCCGGATCGTCCCCTCCATAAGCACATAAATATGGCTGGCCTTCTGGTTCTCGGAAAAAAGGCGCCCCCCGTGGCGAAGCTGCAAAAGACTTGAATGTTCGACGACAAACTGCAAATCCTTGTCCTGCAAAAGCGAAAACAAGTTCAGTTTTTTTATCGCCTCCAGGTCAATGGACGGAAAAACAGAAGGATTTCCCATAACCGCAGTATACACCCTTTTCAGGGATTTTTGTAACTAGCGGATCCGTATCCAACCACGGACGGCGCGGGCAAAACGGACGGCATTTAAGTGGGGGAGAGGAAAGGGGATGGGGATTTCGATGGCGCATTTTTTGCGCTTCGCGCAAAAAACCGGGCTTTCCGCTCCAATTCCTCGGCCCCTTCGGGGCCTGCGGGATTTCCGCTTCAATCC
>JAISXE010000001.1 GCA_031270615.1 Spirochaetia bacterium | reverse complement strand
GCTCAATCTTGATAACATCGGCGCCGTAATCCGCCAAAAGCGATCCGGCAAAAGGCCCGGCCACGACCTTCGCTATCTCTATGACCTTCAGAAAAGAAAGAGGTCCCTTCCTTTGTGTGGGATTACCCATGCTTTATGCCTCCTTAAAATTATCAATATTGAACCATCCTGTTTTTCCCTCTTGCGTCCGCGTTTTCCGTGTGGTGTGGGGTAAAACAATTCTACAGCGCCGCCAACAATTCCTTTTCCAGGCGGGGGAATTCCGCGCACCCGGGCGAGCGCCCCTCCCGGGGAACGGGATTCGCCATCGAGAGGACAACCCGCGCGGGGGGCCGGGAGAGGACAAAAATATCGTCGCCCACGAGCAGGGCCTCGCGTATGTCGTGGGTCACGAACAAAGTGGTTTTCGGCAAAGCGCCCGCAAGCTTCTGGAACGCGGCTATGAGCGAGAACTTCAGCGGCAGGTCAAGCCCCTGAAAGGCCTCGTCCATCAGGAGGGTCTCGGACTCAAAAAGAAAGGCACGGGCCATTGCCGCCCGCTGCGCCATCCCGCCGGAAAGCTCGCGGGGGTATTTGCCGGCGGCATCCTCCAAAGACACCCGGGCAAGCTGCCCCTGGATGAGGGCCTGCCTCTCCCGCCGGGGGATGCGCGGCGGAAGGACAAAATCAAGGTTCTTTTCCACGGTAAGCCAGGGAAGGAGCCGGGGCTGCTGGAACAGGTAGCTTACCCGGCCGGCACCGGCGGGCAGGCCGTGCAGCAAAAGCCTCCCGCTGTCCGCGGCGGCAAGGCCAGCCAGAAGGTTCAGCAGCGTCGTTTTCCCGCAGCCAGAGGGCCCCAGAAGGACGCTGGTTCGGCCCCCGCCGCAGGAAAAGGAAAAATCGTCAAACAGCGTGAAATCCCCAAACCCCTTGCGCAGGTTTTGGACAAGGATGGCGGGCTCGCTCACGGGCCGCCCCTCCCGCCGATCCGCGGCGAAAGGCGGCGCAGGCCAAAGTCGCTCGCCCAACCCACAAGGAGGGCCGCGGCGGTCCAGGCAAAAACCCGGGGGGTCTCCAGCCGCATCTTCGCTTCCTGCATTCCCGCGCCTATGCCCCACAGGGGCTGGCTCAAAACCTCCGCGGCCACGACAACGCGCCAGGCAAGCCCCAGGCCGGAGGAAACCCCCGAGGCGAGAAACGGGGCGAGCGAGGGGAAATACAGCCACAGGAGCAGCCGTTTTTTCCCCACGCGGTAGACCCGCGCCATCTCCAGAAGAGCAGGATCGGCGGCGCGCACGCCGGAGGCCACGTTCTGGGTTATGACGGGAAACGCCATAAGCACGGCGGCAAAAACCGGCACGGCCTCGGTGGGGAACCAGACAATGGCAATCAGGATAAGCGCCATAACCGGCGTGGAACGGATAACCGTCAGGTAGGGGCGAACAAAAGCCTCGCACAGCGGGTATCTGCCCGCGGGAAAACCCACAGACAGCCCCAGCGCAAAGGAAAGGGCAAAACCCGCAAGCCCCCGCAGCAGGGTGGAAGCCAGCGAGCGCCAGAACCCGCCGCCGCACATCAGCCGCAGGGCCTCGCGGGCGGTCTCCTCGGGCGAAGGCAGGATAATCGACGCGCCCATCAGCAAGGAAGCGCCTTTCCAGACAACGCAGAGCAGGGCAAGGGACGCAAGGCCGGCAAAAAAAGCTTTACGGCTTTTTGTAAAAACCTTCATCGGGAAGCTTTCCGCCAATCGATTCGGGGGCAAAGTCAAGAAAAACCCCAAGAAACTCCTCCAGCGCGGAACGGGCCGAAGCGGAATCCTCAAACACCAAATTGCAGCGGGGAATCGCGGCGGCCGCCTCCTCCGCGCTCAAGCCGAACTGCAATTTTTCCGCAAGGACCCCCGCCTCCCCCGGCCGCGACAGAACCCATTCCTGGGATTTTCGGAATTCCGCCAGGAAATTTCCAAGAACGCGCGCATCCCCCTCGTACAGGGATTTCTTTGCCACAAGAACCGACATGGGATACAGCCCCCGCCCCCCATGGACGGCGGCCCATTCCTTCTGGAAATCCGCCACGATGCGGGCGCCCGGCGCGGCGCGCAGGACCTTTGTCGCGAAAGGCTCCGGCAGAACGGCGGTGGTCTCGCGGCCCGCGACAAGAAGCTGGGCCAGCTCCGCGTGGTTGTACTGGAAACGCAGCCCAACGGAAGCCTCAAGCCCCTTCTCCCGCAAAATATGCCGCACGACGAACTCCGGCGTCGCGCCCCTGGCCACGTTCTGCAAAGTCTTCCCGGCAAGGGACTCAAGGGAATCCACCGAAGGATCAGTCGAAACAAGATACAGAACCCCGTTCCCTATGACGGCAGCCAGCCGGTAGGGCGCGCCCCGGTTATACAAATTCGCCGCAAGGTTCCCCGGAAGGGCAGCGACATCAAGCTCGCCCTTGACAAGCCTCGGCACAAGCACCTCAGGCGAAGCATAGGCCGTATACTCCGCGCCCACACCCTCCCCAAGCGGGGGCCTGTCCCGGAACATCTTAATCATCCCAATCCCCGTCGGGCCCTTCATCGCGGCGACCTGCAAAGTAAGCGCCGCGGTATTTGGCGGAACCTCCTCCCGCGCGCCCTTCGCGCACAGCGAAAACGACACCCCCGCCGCAAGCAAGGCGGCGACACACATGGTTTTTCCTGTCATGCCAGACAGTATACCGATTCGCGGGAAGCTGCGCAAGTTTGGGGGCCATGAGGAGCGAGGTGTGGGGACTGAAGGATGAAGGTAAGAGTTTGGGCGCCTTTTTGGCGCTCCCGCGCCAAAAACCGGGCTTTCCGCTGCAATTCCTCAGCCCCTGCGGGGCTTGCGGGATTTCCGCTGCAATCCCTGGCGCGTTCGTACCAACGGCCCGCCTTTGCACCCCTCCTCCTGTATCTTGCGCGCCGTTTCGTGTATACTGGGTGTATGGAAAAACGAGACAGGCGGTTTTTTAATACCACCGGGCCCTGCCGCCCGGACATGCACTACATGCTGCCCCCGGCGGAGCGGCTCGTGGGCGCGCAGCTCCACCGCTACATCAAGGACCAGCTGTACTGGGTGTTGCACGCCCCCCGCCAGACGGGAAAGACGACCTTCCTGCAAAGCTGGATGCGGGAAATCAACGCGGGGGCGCAGGCCCTGGCCTGCTATGTGAGCGTGGAACGCTGCCAGGGACTAAACCAGGCGGAGAGGGCCATGCCCGCCCTTTGCAACGCGGTTTACAAACACGCCGGGGAATACGGCCTTCCG
>JAISXE010000295.1 GCA_031270615.1 Spirochaetia bacterium | reverse complement strand
ATTCGCGGACGGACCGCTACGCGCCCCTACAATCGCCCTGTTGCCTGTATTTCCCCCAGTGTTTTTTATGGGCTCTCGCCATGTGGCCTGCAAGATGGACACGCTTTCGCGTGCCGCATGGCGGCGTCTCGCGCGGCCTTCACCTAACTCCTCATTCCTCATTCCTCATTCCTCTGTCCGCGTCCGTCCGCGTCCGTCCGTGTTGTCAGTGGTTCGGCGGTTGAATCTCCCGCCGGGCGCCGGATCAGAACCTGAAAAAAAGGCAGGTCATGTCGTCCCGCTGGGGGGTGTTTTTTCTGAAGTCCTCCAGCGCGGGGACGAGCAGTTTCTCAAGGGCCTCCCCCTGGGAAAGGCATTGGCGGGCAAGCGCCAAAAGGCGCCGGCCGCCGAATTCCTCGCCTTTGGGGTTGTCCTGCTCGGTGATGCCGTCTGTATAGATGAGCAGCGCGTCCGAGCGTTTTATCCCGATGCGGAAAGTCGCCGGCCGTATGTCCGGCTCAAGGCCCAGGGGAAGGTTCTTTCTGGTTTTTTCCATGTCGTTCGCGCGGCCGTCTCGCAGGAACACGTTGTGGGCGTGGCCCATGTCGGCGAACTGCAGTTGTTTTTGGGCGCTGTCGTAGATCAGGAAAAAGCCGGTGAGGTATTTTTCCATGTGGAAGGTGCTGACTATCAGCGCGTTCAAATCGGCGATGAGCCTGGCAAGGCCCGCGCGCAGCGTGTCGGCCCGCAGGAAACCCCATACCATGGACACCACCAGGGAGGCGGCGATGCCTTTTCCAGACACGTCGCACAGGGCCGCGAAGAAGCGGCCCGCCCCCAGGTTTTTGATAAAATAAAAATCCCCGCCCACGCCCTTTGCGGGGAGCGACCAGGCGTTTACCTGGATTTCCCTGTCGGGGATCTCGTCTGCGCTTGCGAGGAACCGCTCCTGGAGCAGGCTCGCCAGGGCTATGTCCCTGCTGGTCATGTCGACAAAGTAGTTGGACAGGTCCTGGAAGGACAGCATCCCGGTAAAAACCCCGCCCTCGCCGGTCAGGACGATAAAGCTGTTGCCCATCTCCGGGGAGCCGTCCCGCAGCGCGGCGCTGAAAAACTGCGAGACGGTGAAGATGTTCGTCTCCCCAGGGTACATGGGGGCTTCTTCGGTTATTTCCCGCACCAGCCTTTGGCCCATAAGGTCCCAGCCGAAACGCTTTCCCAGGAGCAGGAAAAGTTTGTCCCGCCTTATTATGCCCAGGGGCCGGGCGCCGCCGTCAACCACGCATACGGCGAAAATCAGGCGGTCCTTGTCGAGGAAGTCCGCAAGCTCGGCTATTTTTTTGTCCGCGCCCACGCTGGTAAAATACTTTGCCAGCCGTTGTATGGAATTGGGGTATGAGCGCAGCGGCGGCTTTTCGGCCCGCGCCTCCGTGTTTTTGCTGTCGTCGCACATGGGGGTGAGTCTACCCGCGCCGGGTTAAAATACCGTTAATCCCGCGCGGAATAACGGAAAATTGACGCCGCTTTAAGCGTCCGCTAAAAATGCGGAGGTACATTTTCCCTGGAAGTGAAGATATGGAAATACAATTTTTTGAAAACGATGGCGACAAATCCCTTGTCGTGAAAGTGTCGGGCGACTGCGACCTGTACAACGCCCACCACCTGTTTAACGATGTGACCGGGAAGATGGACGGCGGCTACGCGGAGGTGTATGTGGACTTTTCCGGGACGCCGTACCTGGACAGCTCCGGGGTGGGGGCGCTTATCAGGATACTCCAATACGCGAAATCGAAAAAGATCGATCTTAAATTCCGCGGCATCGGGGGGACGGTGCGCAAGGTCCTGCGCCTGTCGAACATACTGAGCATCATCACGGAAGACCGCCAATGAAAAACATGATTATCCGCAAACTGATTGTTGACGAAAACAACGAGCTGTTTGACGCGCAGGGGATGAAGTACATCGAATTCAAAAGCGATTTTTCAAGGATTCGGGAATACAGCGCCCGCATACTGGAGCACTGCCCAAAACAGTTTCTTGAGGACGGCCTTTTGGAGCAGCAGTTGTCGGAAATAATCAAAAACGGCATCAAGCACGGGAACAGGAACGATGTTTCAAAGAAGCTTAAAGTCTGGTACGACCTGCGCGGCAGGGCGCGTTTTATTGTCGAGGACGAAGGCGGGGGTTTCAAACGGCTGCACGAGTGGAACGCCTTCTACCAAAGGCGGCAGGAGGCTCTTTACAACAACGATTTCGAGCTTTTCCTCAAGCTGGCCGCCTACCGGGGGCCGGAAAGCGACGAGTTTGACGGGGGCAACAGCCTGATAGCGGCCCTGGAATTCTGGAACGGCGGGATGATTTACAACGAAGCAAAAAACAAAGTCGGCGTGGTCAGGTGGTTTTCCAATGGTTCGGGGTAAAGGATTAAGGGATTCCGCCCTGGGGACACGGGGTCCGCAGCAAAGAAGAAAAACCGCGGAGGGCGCGGACGATACAGGCACAAGAGCGAAGAAGGGAAAAGAATTTTTCTGCCGGCCCTTCGACATGCGCATGCGGCAAAAACGTTTTCCGCGCCCCGCAATGACCGGGGGCAGCGGCTGAATGGCTGCAAAGCCGTCTCTTTGTCCGTGCCGCCAGTACAGCCAGCCAGGCCAGCGGTTTTCCTTTCCGGCTGATCTGGCATGTATTTTTTCCAGGGTTTTCCGCAGGAGGTGGTTATGACCGGGATTCTGGACAACCCTGCCGCGCTTGGCGGGGGGAAAACGGAGAACACAAGGCAGAGGAGCTTGTTTCTCTGCCTTCCCTCGCGCATCATCCTGAACGAAAGCGGGACATCCTTTTTTATCAGCCAGGAGCGCAGGCTGCACCGTTTCGAGACCGCCGACGGGGAGCGGCACTATGGTTTCCGCTTTGAGAAAACAGGTTTCGCGTGGCTCAAAAACCTGCTGATGAAAAACTATTTGAAAAAAATAGAGATACAGGTAAGGGACATAAGCGCCTGCCGCCTTTATGTGGAGGACGCGGTCAAGCTGGTGTTTTTTTCGATGTTCCGCCACCGCATAAACTCCTCCATTCTGGAACATATCTACGGTTCGCCCATGCTGCGGGCGTGGAACAGGGCAAACCCCAAAAAGTCCATAAGTCCCGATATGAAGATTTCAAACAAGTCCTTCAGGGAACTGCTTGAGTCCAGGATGCCCGGCAGGATTGAGGAACTCAAAAAGGAGCTGCTGCATAAAATCATCCAGAGGATTCCCCGCGCGGCGATAGAGGCGCGGGAAGACCCAAGGGACATCCACAATTTCGTGCGCGAATTAATCGGGGACCTGCGTTCCCTTATCTTCTTTGTCCTGGCCGGAAGCAGGGGCGAGGACAGGGCCGCGCTGGTCCAGAATATCAGCAGGGTGATAATCGAATCCATACACCGCTTTGATATCCTCAACCTTGCCTCCTTTCTGACGATAGAGCTTGTCGCCGCGGCGGAAAGGTCTTCCCTCGTCAGGATGCTGGGAACCGCGGACGACGTGAAAAGCATACTGGAAAGTCCGCAGCGGCGAAAATCGATCATGGAGGAGAAGCGCTTCCGGGGCGCCACCGTGGTACTGGCCCTTCCCCCGGAAATCCCGCAGGGCAGCCGCCGGCTCAGGTTCCGCCTGTCGGTGTACAACGATGGCGCAGACCTGGAGGCCGAGCGGAAACTTATGGAAGATTTTACCGAGCGCAGCTATACCTTCAAGGACGGCCGGCACCTTGAGGAGCTTTTCAGGGCTTCGAAGAGCGGGCGCGGCGTGTATGAGGATAACGGCATGAGTTTTTATTACCTCACTATTTTGCGGGAGCAGTGCGGCAAAAACAATATTTTCCTGGATGCCTCGGTCAAAAACTCCCACTCCGAGAAGTCGGTCGTAACCACCCTGTGGTTCGGGGTATAGCGGCTTGATTCGGCTGCGGTTTCCCGGGTTGCCCGCAAAGACGGGAACCACGGAACCACTGGCCGCGCACGCCGAAATAAACGCACGCCCATCAGGGCGTGTCTTTGCCCACCCGGCAACAGGGCGAGAGGCCCAAAAACGGTTCTGCCGTATATAAAGGCGACAGGCCGACAAGACGGAAAAACACGGGCTTTTGATAGAAATCCCTGACTTCCGCCGGTGTTTGCCCGCGGTTTTTCTCCTTTGCCAACAGCGCCTAATAGTTTTTGTCCGCGTACTCCACCCAGCCGCCGGCCTCCACAAGGCTTTTGTCAAAGGCCGCGATGTTGTAGGCGTATGACTTTTCCCTGCCCGCGCCCTGGACCGTGAGGCGGTCCGCCGCGAAATCGACGGACAGCCGCGCGGGCGCCGGGGAGAAGGTTTTGAAAATGTCCTCGATATCGGCGGCGGGAAGCCCGACCGCGAGCATTCCGCAGTTGAACATGTTCTGGCGGAAGATGCGCGCGAAGCTCTCCGCGATGACGATGGTGATGCCGTTCACTTCCAGGGCCCAGGGCGCGTGTTCGCGGGAGGAACCGCAGCCGAAGTTCGCGCGGGAAACTACGGCCGCTTTGTCCTTTACGTCCCGCCCGGAATCAAAACCGGCAATCTTTAAGTCTTCCAGAAGGTGGGGCCTCAGCGCCTCCTTGAAGTTTTCCGTCAGATATTTCGCGGGAATGATCTCGTCCGTGTTGATATCCGATCTGTCCAAAAACAGTATGTTCCCCATAAAATTTTTCACGCCATTCTCCTTGATTGAGTATTTCTGTTAGACACTGTGGGCAAAGCCACAGAATTAACCGCGGGCAACACTGGCCGCGCGGAAAGACTAGATTTTTTTCGCTTTGCCAGTACCCTCCGCGCGGCCAGTGGTTTTTCTCCTTGCTTCAGCCCCGAAAAAGGGGCGAGTTCTCGATGTGCCCGGCAATGGCCGTTGCCGCCGCGGTAACGGGGCTTACCAGATGGACCATGCCGCCCTTTCCCATCCTGCCGTTGAAGTTGCGGTTCGATGTGGAGGCGCAGACCTCCCCCTCGGCCAAAACCCCGTTCGACATGCCCAGGCACGCGCCGCAGGTCGGGTTGGTCACGCAGAAACCGGCGTCCAGAAATGTTTTGATAAGGCCCTCGTCAAGGGCCTTGCGAAACACCTCGGTCGTGGCCGGGGCAAGAACGGCGCGCAGGGAGGGGCTCACGCGCCTGCCGCGCACAACCGCAGCCGCTTCTTTCAGGTCCTCGTAGCGCCCGTTGGTGCAGGAGCCTATGTACACCTGGTCGACAGGGGTTCCCCGCATTTCCCGCACTGTTTTTATCTGGTCGGGCTTGTAGCCCACCGTCATGACAGGTTCCAGGCCCGACACATCAAGCTCCACAACAGCGTCGTAGGGCGCGTCGGGGTCGGAGGCCCACTGCCCGTACTGCGCGAGCGCCGCCTCTTTGGAAGGAAACTCCCCCGATATGAAAGGCCACAGGTAATCGACAGTCACCGCGTCGGGCATGCAGACGCCGCTGGTGCCGCCGGCCTCGACAGCCATGTTGCACAGGGTCATCCGCGATTCCATGGAAAAACCGTCTATGGCCGGGCCGTGGAATTCCATAACCTTGTCCGTGGCCCCGTCCACGCCTATCTTCGCGATGAGCGCCAGAATCACATCCTTGGCAAAAACCCCAGCCCTGGGTTTTCCCTTGACATCGACGCGCAGGGTCTTCGGCGTGCGGAAAGCGCACACGCCTTTCAGGATTCCCACCTCAAGGTCGGTGGTCCCCACGCCCGCGGCAAAAGCGCCGAAAGCCCCGTGGGTGCAGGTGTGGGAGTCGCCCATGATAAGGGCAAAGCCCGGGCGGACAAAACCCTTCTCCGGGAAAATCGCGTGGCAGACCCCGTTCGCGCCTATGTCGAAGAAGTCGCCGATCTTGTGCCTGCGCGCCCAGTCGCGGAGTATCTTGCCCTGGAGGGCAGTGTTCGAGTCCTTGGCCGGGCTTACATGGTCTATGACGACCTTGATCTTCGAGGCGTCAAAAACCCTGTCCCGCCCCCGCGCGACAAGATCGTTTATCGCGATGGGGGTCGTAATCTCGTGGCAGAACACCCTGTCCAGCCTGATGACCTGCACATCCCCGGAAGGCCTGTCCACCACATGGGCCTCGAAAATTTTCTGCGCCGTGGTCCTTCCCATTTTTTTTCCTCCTTAGCGCCCGCCGAAGTAACGCATCTTTGGCGGCGTGATTATCCAAATGGCCCTGAGCGGCCGTTTTCCCGTGTTGCGCAGCACATGGGGGATGGACGATGCAAAGTTGATGCTGTCCCCCGCCCCCAGGCTGTAAGTGTCCTTCCCGTAGCCCAGCTCCCCCCTGCCCGCGAGGATTATGCCCAGCTCCCTGCCCTCGTGCCCGTAGTCGCGGCTGCCCTGCTGCCTGCCAGGATCTATCTCCAGAAGAACCGCCTCCACCGCGTGCCGGTTTTCCTCCTCGGCAAGCAGCGAAAGCTGCTCGTAGCTGACCCCCGCCCGCCTCATCCGGCTGCGGTCCCGCCTGCGCAGGACAACCGCCTTTTTCGTGCGCTTGTAGTCGCTGAAAAGGTATTCCAGATCCACCTCAAGGTAATCGGCCAGGGACAAAAGCGTGTCAATGGACGGCGACACCCTGCCCGTCTCAATCTGCGAAATAAGACTCTCGCTCACGCCAGCCTTTTTGGAAAGCTCCCTCAGCGTAAGCCGCTTCTGTTCCCGCACCCTGCGGATTTTTTCCCCGAAAGAAGAATTCCCCGTCTTTAACAATACTGAAACTCCTTCAGTATTTATAAAGTATAAAAAAACCTTTGTCAAGGAAAAAATAATAAAGAGTGAACTGTGGCATTGGGCGCATTTTTGGCGCGGGAGCGCCAAAAACCCGGGTTGCATGGGCGAGCAGTATTTTTGTATCTGCGTAGCGGATACAAAAATACGACCAGCCGGGCTATCCGCTGCAATCTTTTTTGCGGCAAAGCCGCAAAAAAGGATTTCCGCTTCTATCCCTTGCGCGTGGGCGGGCAGGCCGCGCGCTGGCTTTCCGCCGCAATCGCCCTGCTGCCGGGTAAAACCGCACGCCACCGCGTGCGGTTATTTGGGCGCGTGCCTGTCCGTCTCATCCGCGCGGCCCGCAGGGAGTCCCTTGATGCTGCCAGGCTTTGTGTGGCACCCTGCTGCCGTATGGACGAAAAAGACGGGGCCGCGCGGGCAAGGAAAATCCACGCGGTTCTGCTGAAGGCCTATCCCGAAATAAAGCCTTTCCTGGATTACCGTTCGCCTTTTGAGCTTTTGGTGGCCGTTATCCTTTCGGCCCAGACTTCCGACAGGGCGGTCAACGCCCTGGGCCCGGAGCTGTTCCGGCGTTTCCCCGATGCGGCGGCGCTCGCGGCCGCACCGCAGGAGGAGGTGGAGGCCCTTATCCACAGCCTGGGTTTTTACCGGGTCAAGGCGCGGCACCTGAGGCAGGCCGCGCGGAAACTCCTGGACGAATACGGGGGGGAGGTCCCCGCCGCAATGGAGGAGCTTGTGGGGCTGCCCGGCGTGGGCAGGAAAACCGCGGGCGTTATTCTGTGCCAGATTTACGGAAAGCCCGCCATTATTGTGGACACGCACTTCAGCCGCGTGGCCGGGCGACTGGGCCTTACGGAAGACCGCGACCCCGCGCGGACCGAAAAACGGATAGCCGCCCTGCTGCCGCAGGGCATGTGGTCCTCTTTTTCCATGCGGATAAACCGCCACGGAAGGGCGGTCTGCTCCGCCCGGCGCCCCGCCTGCGAAAGCTGCTGCCTGCGGAAACTGTGCCCCGGGACGGGGGGCGGGAAAAACAATCCCGCCAAAAACCCCCTGGGCCGCGCGAGGGATTGAGCGACCGTTCTGGCACA
>JAISXE010000289.1 GCA_031270615.1 Spirochaetia bacterium | reverse complement strand
AATTGTCCGCAATTCGGCCAGTTTTTACCTCAAAAACCTTTTATTCAGCAGCAATATCGTTGGTTCTTATGGCTCCCCTGCAAAGGCGCGGGTGGCGGCGAAAAAAAAGAGAGCGGCTTTCGCGTCTGCGCGCTTTAAGCGAGCTTTTGTTTCGCCGTCAGGCCCCGCTTGTTTACAATTCCGCTTGCCATAAGTTGAAACTTGGAATTGCTGAATGATTCCTATGCCCCAGGGATTATCATCACCGGGCAGGGGGCTTTTCGGGCTATTTTTTCCGTGATGTTTCCCAAAAAACGGCTTTGCAGGACGCTGGATCCTTCCCTGCCCAGAATCACCAGGCCGGCGTTTTCCGTCCGGGCGGCTTCCAGAATGGCGTTGGCCACACTTCCCACAGCCATTTTTATGCTGTAGGAAATCCCCTCGGGGATTTGCGAAAGATAGGCCTGCCGGACTTTTTCGTCAATATCGGCCTTGGCCTTTTCGTCGATTTTGTCCACCTCGTAGATATAGGTTTTCCAGAACTGGGCGTCCGGTTCCGGCACGACGTGAAGGATGACAAGCTCGCAGCCGGGATTCCCTGCGGCGATGTTCAGCGCATAGGCAAAGGCTTTCTGCGAGGCAGCGGAAAAATCCGCTGCAAACACAATCTTCCTGAAAATATTGCGGTACGGCATGCTTTCCCTCCTGTTCCCAATCATCTGCCGGCGTAGGGCAGGAAAAGGCAAAGCTGCGGAAAGGCCAGCAGAATCCCCGCCGCGATGATCAGCATGAATAAAAACGGCATTGCGCCGCGGAAAATTTCCTGAAGCGGAATATCCCGCTCAATACCGCTTACCACATAGACATTGACGCCCACGGGCGGGGTGATAACGCTCATCTGGGTAACGACCACAATCATGACGCCGAACCACACCGGATCGTAGCCAAGCCTGCGGACAACGGGAAAAAATATCGGTATGGTCAGAAGAACCAGGGCCAGGGCGTCGATGAAACAGCCGGCCACGAGGAAAAACAGGATGACAAGAACGATGATAAATAAGCCCGGCAGGGGCAGGGCCGAAAACCAGGAAGCGACGGCGAAAGGTATCTGCGAGACAGCAAGAAAACGCCCGAAAATCGAAGCCGAAGTGACAATGAATAAAACCATGCAGGAGCTGCGCACCGTTTCTTTGATAATTTTTTTCAGCACGTCCCGCGACAGGCTCCGCTTGAAGAGGGCGATAACCAGGCTGCCTGCGGCGCCCACGGCCGCGGCTTCGATGGCCGTAAAAAGGCCGAGGAACATCCCCCCCATGACAATAAAAAAAAGAAGAAGCATTTCGGCGATTCCCCACAGGGAAGCAAAGCGCTCTTTCCAGGATGATTTTGGGCCGGGCGGGCCAAGCAGCGGGTCGCGGCTGCACCTCCAGGCAATGGAAATGCAAAAAAGAAGCGCAATCATAAGTCCCGGCACGATGCCCGCCAGAAAGAGCTCGCCGATGGACTGCTCGGTTAAAAGGGCGTAAACAATAAATACCACGCTGGGCGGAATCAGCATGCCCAGGCTGCCCCCGGCCGCCACCGTGCCCCCCGCGAGGGCATCGGAATATTTGTAACGCCGCATTTCCGGCATGGCCACGGCGGCCATGGTCGCCGCGGTGGCCGGCCCCGAACCGCTTATGGCGCCGAAACCCGTGCAGGCGCCGACGGTGGCCATTGCAAGCCCCCCGGGAAGGTGCCCCATCCAGGCGTAGGCCGCGCGGAAAAGCCCGGTGCTGATTCCCGCGTGGAACGTCGTCTGGCCCATCAGCACAAAGAGGGGAATGACCGTCAGGTTATATGACAGAATGCTGTCCAGCAGGTCCATGGCCGCCATGGAAACAGCCGCGTAGGGGCTGACGATAAGGGCAAAACCGATGACCCCCGCGCCCAGCATGGCAAAGGCCACGGGCATGCTGCTCAACAGGAAGAGAAAGAGCAGAAAAATCCCAATAAAACCGAACAGAAATGGACTCATGGCTTTATCATTCCTTTTCCTGGATGAATCAGGTGGTAGAAAGTTATAATGATAAGCAGCGCAAAAATACCGCTCAGAAGAAAGGGCAGCCAAAAAACAGGCGCCTTCAGCGTCAGCATGACCTGGCCCACGGAGGCGAGATACAATCCGTAGCCCACGCAGCGGAAGGCGAGAAAAGCGAAAAGGGCAAGAAGAAGCAGGCGGAAAGCGGAATCAAGAATTTTCCGCCCGGTCTTGCCCGCTTTTTGGTAAAAAAATTCGATGGCGATATGGCCCTTCACCGCCGTCACATAGGGAAGGGCGCAGGCCAGGGCCACGGCCCCCGCGAGGCAGACGATGTCGTAGGCCCCGGTAATGCCGGAGCGGAAAAGCCTGAACACAATGTCGCAGACCGTTACGGCTATCATGACGAAAATCGCGGCCCCGGAAACCATTGCCAAAAACAGGACCAGCCTGCGGACCGCGTCAAAAAAAATTTCGGCGGGAGAAGTTCCCGCATTTTTGTGTTCTTTCATGGTTTGGTGTTTTCCTTTACCAGCCGGTGGAGATCGGCCAGAACGGCCTGCCCCGGCATTCCGCGTTTTTCCAAAGACGCGGCCCAGTCTTCCAGCATGGGATTCACGGCGCGGACAAAAGCCTCCTCCTGGCCGGGGCTTAAAACGTCAACGGGTTTCCCCGTTTCCTTCAGCAGGGCCTTCGCCTCGTCATCGGCCGTATCCCAGGCCTGCCCCTGTCTTTCCATCGAAAGCTCATTCACTTCCCGGAAAATGCCCTGAATATCCTCCGGCAGGCTGTTCCATCTGTCCTTGTTCATGACAACGTACATCGTCGTTGTATAGCCCGTGGCCGCCGTGGACAGAACGCGCTCAATAACCTCGGCCTGCCTCCAGCCCTTCAGGGTTTCTATGGGGCACAGGGTCGCCTCCACAACCCCGCGCTGCAAAGCCTCGTAGGTTTCTCCCTGGCCCATGGATACGGGAACAGCGCCAAGGCTTTCCACGATTTTCGCGGAAAGCCCGGTTCCGCGCACCTTGACGCCCCTCAGATCCGCCAGGGATTCTATTTTCTTTTTCGCCGCTATGACGCCGGGGCCGTGGGCGTGAAGGTACATAACCTGAACCTCCCGCAGCTCCGGCGGATTATAAATGCGGAAAATGGCGTTAGCCGTTTTTGTCGCGTTTTTTCCGTCCGGATACCCGATGGGAAGGTCAAGGCCTTCCAGCAGGGGAAAACGGCCGCGCGTGTAGGCAAAGGCGCTCATCCCAAGGTCCGAAACCCCGTTGACAACGCCGTCATAGACCCGCGTGGATTTCGTCAGGGTTTCGCCGGGAAAAAGGACGATAGCCACCCTTCCCCGGGTGCGGGCTTCTATGTCCGCAGCCCACTCCCGGGCGGCGCGGGTTTGCGCGTGCGTCGGCGGGAAAAAAATGCTGTAGGAAAGCCGCGTGGTTTGCCCCGCTCCGGAACAGCCGAAAAACACCGCGGCGGACAGGCAGACACCCCATTTAAGGCCCCGGCGGGAAAAACCGCCGAGGCCTTTTCTGAAAAACATTCGGGTACTCCTTACTAAAGCGATGATGATAAAATGCCCCATTTTTGAAAAAAGGTAAAGTGGATACTCAGGGCCTCGGCGTTTACCATCATTGTATAGAATTAGATTGCGCGAAGCGCAAATAGCCCGTGGGGCGTCAGGGGCTGGTCGCAATTTTGCTTCGCAAAATTGCTGCTCGCCCATGCAACCTGGATTGGAGCGGAAATCCTTTTTGCCGCCCGGTGCAAAAAGATTGAAGCGGAAAGCCCGGTTTTTGGCGCGGGAGCGCCAAAAAGGCGCACATCTTTTTCTTAACTTGTTGACATTGCAATATGACTGAAAAAAGTAAACACCGATACCCTGGTGGATACTGCCGGCCAGCGGCGGTTTTTATTTTCCCAGCATTTCCTCAATCATGGCCACTTTGAGTTTGCTCAGTTTTTCGCTGATGGACACCTTGTAGACGTGCGGGTTCAGAAGGCGGGTGTAGGTGGGGTCAAGGTTTCCCAGGCAGCCAAGGGCGCGCGCGCGGATATCCGCGAGGCTGGGCCGCTGTGAGGCGGTTTTTCCGCCCTGCATTTTTTTTTCCAGAAGGGGGGTGACTTTTCCGCCGACTTCGAGATAAAAATGCCGGTAGTCCATAAAGGGGTGATGGAACAGGACTTTTTGGCCACAGGAAAACTCCTCGCCCTCGAAGGCGATGAGGTCCGCGAGGGGGCTGCCCTTCGCGTCGTGAAAGCGGTAGACCTGCTTGATGCCGGGGTTTGTGGATTTTTCGGGATTGTCCGAAACTTTCATGGTGGGCTGGAAGACGCCGTTTTTTTCCCGCGCGGCGAGTTTGTAGACGCCGGTAAAGGAAGAGTCTTTGCCCCCGGTCACAAGGCGCGTTCCGACTCCCCACAGATCGATGGGACTTTTGGCGGCCACAAGGTGGCTGATGATTTCTTCGTCCAGCTCGTTGGACACGGCGATTTTCATTTCGGCGAGGCCGGCGGCATCCAGGGCCTTGCGCACCTCCCCGCTTAAATACTGTATGTCCCCGGAGTCCAGGCGCACCGCCGTGGGTTTGCCGAGGCTTTTGAGTTTCTTGCCGATTTTGATGGCGTTGGGCACGCCGCTTCGCATGGTGTTGTAGGTGTCGATGAGCATGGCGGTGGCGTCGGGGTACAATTGCGCATAACGGTCAAAGGCTTCTTCTTCGGAGTCAAAGGCCATAATCCAGGAGTGGGCCATGGTCCCGCTGACGGGAATGCCGTAGACCCTGCCCGCGAGGGTGTTGGAGGTGGAGGCAGCCCCGCCTATGTACGCGGCCCGGCTTGCGGACATGGCGCCGTCTGGCCCCTGGGCGCGGCGCAGGCCGAACTCCATGATGGTCCCGCCCCCGGAGGCGAGGTACACGCGCGCGGTTTTTGTGGCGATAAGGCTTTGAAAGTTGATGATGTTCAGGATCATGCCCTCGACAAGCTGCGTCTCGATGAGGTTCCCGTGAATCCGCAGGAGCGGCTCCTGGGGGAAGATGGGCGTTCCCTCCTCAAGGGCGTACACGTCGCCGGAAAAACGGAAGCCCTCAAGGTATTTCAGAAAATCGGCCCGAAAGGTTTTCAGGCTTTCCAGGTAGGCCAGGTCTTCGCCGGAAAAGCGAAAACCCTCCAGGGCGGCAAGAACATCGCCCAGCCCCGCGAAAACGGAGAACCCCCCGCCAAAGGGCTGCCTGCGGAAAAACATGTCGAAGACAACCTGGGTGTTCATGTTGTAGTGGTAGTACCCCTGGGCCATTGTAAGCTCGTACAAATCGGTAAAAAGGGCGCAGCTTGCTGTCATGGCGCGATCTCCTCTGAGGCGACGATAAAGACCCCGGCGTTTTTCAGTCCGGCGAGGGCCTCTTCGGCGGATTTTCTGCTGACGCCCCGGCAGGCGTCTTCTATAAGATAAGTCTCGAAACCCAGCCTCAGCGCGTCCCGGGCGGAGTAATACACGCACACATCCGTTGCCAGCCCGCAGAGGAACAGCCTCCCGTATCCCAGGCCGCGGAGAAGAAACCCCAGCCCCGTGGGAGTCTCCCCGTCGTTTTCAAAAAACGCGGAGTAGGAATCAAGGCCGGCCTTCCGCCCCTTGTGGATAAGCGCCGCGAAGGGCCGGCTGTCCAGCCGGGGATGGAACTCCGCGCCCGGCGTGCCCTGGACGCAGTGGTCGGGCCACAGGGCCTGGGAGACGCCGCCCACGAGAACCGTGTCAAAAGGTTTTTTGCCGGGATGGCTTGAGGCAAAAGACACATGGCCCGCCGGGTGCCAGTCTTTCGTCGCGGCGGCATAGCCGAAGCGGGGCGCGACGCGGTTTACGGCATCGACAATTTCGCCGCCGCCCTGTATGGCGAGGCTCCCGCCGGGGCAGAAGTCGTTCTGCACGTCCACGACAATCAAAGCGGATTTTTGCGCGAGGCATTGAAGGGTCATGCCGTTATTCTACACCGGGGAAGGCATGAGGGTAAAGGGCGCGGGGCCACGCGCAAAGAAAATCAACCACCGACATCACGGACGGCGCAGACAATGAGTTGACAGAAGAGGTTGTTCCAAAACCCGAGAAGCCCGTGGGGCGCCAGGGATTGCAGCGGAAATCCCGCAAGCCCCGCAGGGGCTGAGGAATTGCAGCGGAAAGCCCGGTTTTTGGCGCGGGAGCGCC
>JAISXE010000145.1 GCA_031270615.1 Spirochaetia bacterium | reverse complement strand
TTAATCCGCGAATATCCCCCTGCGGAAGTCAAAGGGAAAAAAATATTGGGCGCCATTGTCGGGGCGGTGGTAAATCCCGAGGTGCGGGAATACGCGGAGCAAAACGGGTTTTTCGTGCTTGAATTAACCGGGGAGGATGTCCGCCTGCTTCCGCCGCCGGAAGGGTTCAAGCCCAAAGAGTGGTAAGAACGGCATCCGGCTGTGTCTGCCGGTGCGGTCCGCGATAAAATCTTTTTTGCGCTGACAGATTGCACGAAATCGATATATGCGGTACACTCTAAAGAAGCATGGAAAAGATCAAGATTGCTACCGGGTTGTACTATATGGACATTCCGGAGATCGATATGCGTATTCTCTGCGGCTGTCCGGCTGACAGCGTGAAGCATCTCAAGAAAAAGGGCTTGATTCTTACGAAGGAAAAAGCGGGGGTTTCCTACGAAACGGGGCCTAACGCGATTCTTCTTTCCGATCTTACTATCCAGAACGGCGGGTTTTCCAATTTGGCGGAATTCCCTGTGCTGCACATGTTTTACAAGCAGGGGGTGATTATTCCGGGGCACCCGAACAATACGGGCAAGAAGCCGCTGCTTATCGGGACGCGGTCCCAGCTTACTTCCCAGGGGCGCTATATTTTCCGGGGGAATTACGGGCTTGCCGATGTGGATGAGATCATGGCGGCGGGCGTGGAGAGGGCCGAGGCCGAAGAGATGATGCGGATGAAACTGAAGTTCGCTTACGGCCATATCAGGAAGACGGAGGAGCTTCTGGATTACCTTGTTGTGGAAGGGGATGCCGTCGATATTGGCGGCGGGGTCATGCTTTCGCATACGGGGCTGAATCTGTATTCGTTCCACTACGGGGGCGAGACCTGCGAGGTCGATTTGAATCTGGGGCAGAACGAGACTTACGAGTTGCCTTACAGCCTGGGCTACTACCAGGTAAAGCCCGAATATTTTTCCATCGTGCATAGCGGCGAGGGCGACGGCTGGGACCCGAACCGCCCCTGCATGAGCAGCATTCTTACTTTCCAGGGCCGCATCTACCTGATTGACGCTGGTCCGGCGATTTTGGGGAGCCTGACGGCGCTGGGGATCAGCGTGAACGAGATCGAGGGTATCTTCCATACCCACTGCCACGATGACCATTTCGCGGGTCTTACGTCGCTGATGCTGGCGGACCACCGCATCAACCACTACGCGGCGCCTCTTGTGCGGGCTTCCATTATCCGCAAATTCAGCGCCCTCATGTCGCTGAACGAGGAAAAGTTCTCCGACTACTTCAATATCTGCGATTTGGAGATCGGCAAGTGGAACCGCGTGGACGGGCTGGAAGTCCTGCCTGTTTTTTCCGCCCATCCGGTGGAGACCACTTTCATGTATTTCAGGACGCCCTGGGCGGGCGGTTACAAAACCTACGGGCATCTTGCGGATATTATTTCCCTTGATGTGCTGGAGGGGATGGCGGGCGGGGACGGCTTGAGCCGGAAGTGGATCGACAGATTCCGCGAGGCCCTTTTCAGTCCTGTCGATGTAAAGAAAATCGATGCGGGCAAGGGGAGCATCCACGGGAACACGGCCGATTTTGCCTCGGACAAGTCCGGGAAGATCATCATGAGCCATTCGGCTGAGAGCTTTACCCTCAAGGAAAAGGAGATTGGTTCCACGACGGCTTTCGGGCAGATCGACGTTCTTATTCCCTCGCGACAGGATTTTTCGATGAAGACGGCCGCGAACCTGCTTCGCAGCTATTTTCCCGATGTGGAGATGGAGTTCATCCGCCTGTTTCTGGATTGCCCGAAAGAGGATTTTTCGCCGGGTTCGATTATCCTGCGCAAGGGGATTCCCTGCCAGTACATTTACCTGCTTCTAAGCGGCGTCGTCGAGGCGGTTGATGCCGACTTGGGCATATCCCACATGCTGTCCCAGGGTTTCCTTATCGGGGACGTGCCGTTCCTGAGCGAGGACAAGCCTTCTTTCACCTGTAGGGCTTTAAGCCCCGTGAGCGTTTTGTCGATTTCTTCCATTTTGTTCGCGGCTTTTACCCAGGAATTGAAAATCGTGGAAAAGCTCAAGCAAACCTACACCAAGCGGCTTTTTTTGCACCGCACCGGCTTGTTCGGGGAGATGCTTTCTTTTTTGATTCACGACCGCATAGCCCGGCTTATGGAGAGGGAGTCCTATCCAGCGGGGACCGATCTTGCGAAACTCGCGGGGGAGGACATTCTGATTCTTGAGGCGGGGAGCGCCCAGTTAAAGGCGGGGGATGTTTGCCTTGGCAGCCTTGGGCCGCGCGAGGATTTTCTGGGCGCCGAGGGCGTTCTGTTTGGCATGTCCGCGTTCTATACCGCCGTCACGGAGGGGGAAACGTCCTGCTACCGCATCAAGGGCGCCGGGCTTTTGGAGATTCCCATCATCCAGTTGAAGCTGCTGGAAAACTTCAAGAAGCATATCGGGGTTTTTGCCCTGCGCTGCTGCCCGCGCTGGGAGAAGCGCTACGAGACGGGCGACAAACGGAAGGACGGGCTCCGCCGGGGGATATTCGGGCACCTGGAAAGCGTGGTGTCCACCCTGCACGGCGGGGGCGACAGGAAGCTGCTCGCGCGGGACTGGGAGGCGCTGGATAAGGATTTCCGCGCTTATGTGAAGTCCCTCAGGCGCGGGAAGGGATGCCGCGATCTGGAAAGGATCCTCGAAAAGCTGGATTTCTGGCGCGACCGCATACCCGGGGAGGGCCAGGAGCTTGACAGCGGCTTCCTCGAATACCTTGCCGCGCGGATCGCGGCGTACCTTATAAACGGCGAATAAGAAAAACCAAACCACGGACCTCACACGCCGAAATAAACGCACGCCCATCAGGGCGTGTCTTTGCTCATCCGGCAACAGGGCGAGAGGCCCAAAAACGGTTCTGTCGTATATAAAAGTGACAGGCCGACGGACACGGACAACACGGAAAACGCGGGGCCTGAGGGCGATCTTCCATAACAACGCGCCACGAAACCACCCTGCGTATTGCCGCCTGATAAGATTTTAGTGGTTCATTTCTTGAATTTTCTCTTCACCGCTCTTTTGTCCGCGCGGCCAGCGGTTCTTATTCAGTAGGGTCAGGGGTTCTCATTCAGCGCAGGCGCAGAAAACGGCTGAGTGTTTCTATGTGCGAACCCGTGAAAAGCGCCGCGTAGATGGCGATGATCAAACCCAGCGCTATGGGCAGGGCAATGCCGAGGCTGGGCATATCGCGGACAAGCTGCTGCAGCATGCCGCTGAAAGGAATCAGCAGCATTCCCACAAGCAGGACAAGCCCGCTGCCAATCCAGTTCACCATTGACAGCGGCAAATCGCTTTCCCAGGGGCTGTCCTCCTCCCCGGCCCGCGCGATGCGGGCCATAACGCCGGCGGCGATATCCCGCTGCGGCGCAAAATCCGCGTACGCGGCGCAGGACTCCGTAAAACGGGCAAAAGCCGCAACCTGCGCCGCGCAGCGGGGGCAGGTTTCCAGATGCCCCGCGATTTCCCCGGGAAGGCCTTCCCCGTTGTCCAGCTCCAAAAAACGTTCCATGATTTCTTCACATTCCATACCCGCAATCCTCCGCAGCGGAATTTTTCAGCGCCTCGCGCAGCGCCTGTTTTGCCCGGAAAACATGGGACTTCACCGTGCCCACGGGAATATCCGTTGCCTGGGCAATATCATCATAACGCATCCCGAACGAAAAATACAAATCAATGCATATCCTGTAGCGCTCCGGCAAAAGCCCCAAAGCCCCCTTCAAAGCCTCCCCCGCCGCCTTGCGCGCGTAAAGCCGCTGCGGGCCCTCCCGCGTATCGGGAATCTCGATGCCCTCCGGCAGGCTCGCGGCCTCCCTGCGGGACCTGCACAGGCTGATGCCGTGGTAGTAGGCGACCTTCATAAGCCAAGTCGAAAACAGCGACTCGCCCCGGAACGAGCCCAGCCGCTCAAAGACCTTCACAAAAACCTCCTGGGCGAAATCGCAGGCATCGTCCCGGTTCCTGAAAAACCTCAGACCCAGGGAAAAAATCCTGTTCTCGTACTTGCGCACCAGACCCGCGAAACCCTCCCTGTCCCCCGAAAGAACCCTGCCCACGGCCGGCAGATCCGGGTCCTTCCCCGATTCGCGGCGCACGCCCTATCGCCTGCGGCCCAACTTTCTGTGGAAAAAGCAGAACGCCGTCAGGCTGGTTCCTATCGCCAGGGGAATAAGCCCGCCCAGCAGGGAGTATTCAAAACCGTCTTTTGCCAGAAAAAAAACCGTAAGCACAAAACCCACCACAAGGTTCAGCAGCCCCGCAAGCAGGCTGAAAGTCTGTATGTCAAAAACCGCCTCCGCCTTCACGCCCTGCCGGATCATCAGCGTTTTGCGCCTGTGGCCCCACAGCAGCCAGAAAAACACCACGACGCTCCCCATCACGATCCCAACAATCGGAATCATCGCAACCAGTACCTGCGCGGCCCGCGACGCTGTCTCCATAAAAAGCCCCCTTCTCTTGCCCCATCATAGCACGGAAACAAAAACCGGAAAAGAGGATCTTCCGGCAAACTCAGCGCTTCTCCAGCCACTCCCCCAGCGTCCGGGTCGCGGGGTCAAAGGCGGCCCCAACCTTCACCAGCCTGCGCGCCCCCGCGCTCCAGGGAACAAGGTAGCCCTTCTCGTCTATCT
>JAISXE010000141.1 GCA_031270615.1 Spirochaetia bacterium | reverse complement strand
GTTACCTGAAGCCCCAGCTTTTGGCGCACCGCCTCGTTGATGACAAGCGTCCCCGCGCCGGTATCGACAAGGGCGCGCAGCGTTGTCCCCCGGACTTCCTGTTCGGGTATAATCCCGTCACGGGCTTTAATTCCATCGCCGGTATTTTTCACTGTGATTTCAGCGTAGACTGTTCCCATATATAACTCTCCTCTATAACTATAATGTTAGCATAAAACGGGCGAAAGGGCTACCGTTGCCCACAGGCAGGAATGCCCGCCCAAACTGTCTGCGGGCCTGGGTTTTTCGTGTGATTTGAAGTCAGAGGGCTATGTCCTGGTTCCTGAGGAAGTAATTCATTGAGCGCAGGATATAGTCCTGGTATTCCGGCTTCAGATTGTCGTAGAGCGTGATGAGCCGCGCGTATCTGCTGTCTTTATCGCCGTTGAACTTTTCGCCTTCCCCGGCTTTCAGCCAGACGCTGTTGACCCCGAAGGAATCGCAGATGAGTTTGACGGTGCGGTCGTTTACGACTCGTTTTTCCGTTTCGATGCAGGCGAGCTGGCCCGAGGATATCGCTATGGTTTTCGAAAATTCCGATTGGGTTAGTTTGAGTTCCTTGCGCAGGCGTTTTACCCGCTGATTGATTGTTTCCTGTGTTTGCATAGCAAGATTATATCACGGGCACTGGGGCTGCGCAATATTTTTTTTCTGAAAAAAGTTATAAACACGGCAATATTCTTGCTAGCAAAGTATTTTCGTATTGCCAGGAAAGAAAAAAGATTCACGAATTTACCTTCACTTTCCCACGCAGAAACGCGAAAACATGAGGGCCAGCATTTCCTCGGTGGTGGTTTCGCCGCTAATCTTTTCCAGCGCGCCCATAGCCTCCCGCAGATCCTCGGCGGCCATGTCGAGGGGGTATTTCCCCGCCCGGAGGGAAAAACGCCGCAGGGCAGCGAGGCTTTGTTCCAGAAGCTCTTTTTGGCGCAGGGAGTCGATAAGCGCCTCTTCCCCTGCGGGGCGCTCCGGGAGAAGCCTTTTCCCGATTTCCCCAAGCAGCCCCGCGACGCCGTCCCCGGTTGCGGCGCTGAGGCACAAGTGTCCGGCCTGCCTCGCCGCGCGCAGCGCCTGGGGCGGGAGGAGGTCTGTCTTGTTCCACGCCGTAATGACCCTGCCGCCGAGGGAAAGGATGGTCTTCTCGTCTTCAGCATCCAGGCGAAACAGCCCGCCTTCCGAGGCGTCAACAAGGTAGACAACAAGGGCCGCCTCTTCCAGAATGCGGCGGCTGCGGCGCACGCCTTCGCCCTCAACAAAGTCGGGGGAATCCCGCAGGCCCGCCGTATCGTAGAGGCGCACGGGAATCCCCGCCAGGGGGACAAGGGCCTCGATGTAGTCGCGGGTCGTGCCCGGATTTTCCGACACGATGGAGCGTTCTTCTTTCAGCACATAGTTAAACAGGGAGGATTTCCCCGCGTTTGTCCTGCCGGCAAGGGCGACGCGGGCGCCCTCCTGGTACAGGCGGCCCTCCGCGCAGGTGGCAAGAAGCCGCTCCAGGATTTCTTCGCAGCGCGCCGCCGCCGCTGCCGTGTCCCCGGCCTCGGCGTCCGGGCTGTCCTCTTCGGGGTAGTCAAGGCGGATTTCCACGTCGGCACGGGCTTGCAGCAGAAGGCCCTTTGCCTCGTTGATTTTGTCCGCGACTGCCCCCGAAAGCCGGCGCAGGGCAAGGGTATGGGCTTTTTCCGTTTGGGCGCAGACGATTTCCCGCACGGCCTCCGCGCGGGTCAAATCCATCTTGCCGTTGGAAAAGGCGCGGAATGTGAACTCCCCCGACCGCGCCTGCCGGAAGCCCAGCCGCGCGAGGAGGCTAAGTATGCCGCGTATTCCCGGCAGGCTTCCGTGGCAGTAGATCTCAAAGGCGTCCTCGCCCGTGTAGCCCGCAGGCTTCCTGAAAACGCCGAGCATAACCTCGTCCAGGGCCTCGCCGGTCTGCGGGTTTTTGATGCTGCCGTGGAGCATGGCGCCGCCGCGCGCGCGCAGGAGTTTTTCCGCTTTGCTGAAAGCCGGAGCGAGGCGCTCCAGGCAGCCCTGCCCCGAGGCCCGTATGACGGCAAGCGCGCCCTGGCCCCAGGGGCTGGCGAGGGCGGCAATGCAGTCTTCGGTATTGTAGTCGGGGAGGCCGTGCTTCATGCGCCTAACGCATAAGCCAAAGTAAGAGAATTTCCAGGCCCATATCCAGCGGCAGGAACCACAGCACCCACTTCATGGAGTTTTCGTTGAAAAACCTTGTGTGCAGGTAGCGGTCGAACTGGGTGTGGATCGAATCGCCCAGGGCTTCGGTATCCTGCGTTTTGGTGTCGATGGAAATATGGTACATGATGTCCGCGAAGGGAATTTGTTCGAGGACAAAACGGATGGCCACACGCAGGAGGCGGGGCGTTTTGCTGTTATACGCTATCCGAAAGGAATCGGCGATGTTTTCCGACCAGTCATAGCCTTTTTTGATGATTCCCGTATTGCCCTCCGCGATACGTTTCGCGATGGTCCGGCACAGGACGCGAAAAACCGGAACCAGATAGGCGTACACGATTCTGATGGTGTCGATGAGGAAATACTCGTAGGTGAAAAAAAAGGCGACGGCGCAGGCCCCGGCGGCGGCAAGGACAAGAAGGACAAAGAACACAATGACCCAGGAGGTGATCGCGACCTGAAAGAGGGCCGCCACCCCGAAGCCGATGCAGACCAGGTTCGGAATCAGGAACAGGAACACCAGCGCCAGGGCCAGAAGGACGATTTTCAGGCCCTGGCCGGCAGTGTCGGTGAGTACGGACAGGGCGGACTTTTTTTCGTTTTCCATGAATCAGAGTTTACCCTTTTTCGCGATGAGGCGCCAGAGAGAGCGCAGGAGTCCCACTTTGCCGAGGAGGAGCCAGTAGGCGAAGGCGGCAAAGGCGAGCAGGGGGATGCCGAAAACCAGGACGCTCACAATGACCAGGAGGGCCGCGGAAAAGAAATCCCCGACGGAGGCGAAAAGGT
>JAISXE010000207.1 GCA_031270615.1 Spirochaetia bacterium | reverse complement strand
CAAAGGCAAAAATTTACCACGGACAACACGGACTGCGCACGCCGAAATAAACGCACGCCCATCAGGGCGTGTCTTTGCCCACCCGGCAACAGGGCGAGAGGCCCAAAAACGGTTCTGTCGCATATAAAGGCGACAGGCCGACAAAGACAGACAAAAACCCGGGGTTTCTAAACAACTCTATTGAAAAAAAATCTTTCGCGATTTCCTGATTGCAACCACTGGGCGAAGCCCCGCAAAATCACGCAATTTCCGTGATTGCCGTGCCGTGAGGTCTTTCGGTTTCTCTTATTCTGTTGTGCAAGGCGGCTGAAATAGTAACAGGATTTTTTCTGTCGGGGTGGTCCGTGCCGTCCGTGGTTTGGTTTCTCTTGCTTCTTCTGCGCAAGGGATTGCAGCGGAAATCCCGCAGCCCGCAGCAGGCGGGCGAGGAATTGCCGCGGAAAGCCCGGTTTTTTTTCGGCCGCGGCCGAAAAAAAATGCGCCCTGAAAAAGCAATCGCACCCTGGGCGCTTGCGCAAAGCCCCCTATGTGTGGTAGAATGATTTGGTGATCATACGCGAGGAGGAGACCGTGCCCGACACTCCCAAGGCGCCAGGCGCTATACAGGTTAAACACCCTATAGGGATCAAACTTATCACGATTATCAGTATTCTGCTTCTTGTCGCCCTGGGGGCGATAACGGCGCTTGTGTCGGTCATGGTGTCGCGGGACGTGCAGGTGACGGCGGAGGACAACAACTTTACGATCAACAAGAGGAGCGCGGCGGAGGCTGAGATAATGCTGGGCATGGTGCGCTCAAACGTGCTTGTGCTTCTGGATACGTTGAACGCGGTCGGAAGCGGGGCGTCGGTTTTCCGCCAGGCCGCGGGTTTTTTTTTCGAGCACAACCATGATATCGCGGCCATCGTTGTGGCTCCGGATCCCGATGCCTCTTCCTCGGCTGCGGCGTCCCCGGTTTTGGCGGGCGGCCTGGTCAACGATGTTTTTTTGCAGTCACACGAGATCGAGCCTTCCCGGATCGGCGCTTTTGTCGAGGCGCACAAAGAGGAGATCCGCCGCGCCCGGGCGGAGGAGACGGTTCTTCTGAACGCGGCGCCGGATTTTGGCGTTCCCCTGCTTGCCTTGTTCTACCCCTGGCCGGGGAGCGGGACGTGGCAGGCGGTGGTCATTTTTTTTTCCCTTGAGTCCCTGGCCCAGACTTTTGGCGCGGGGGCGAACACGACTTTCATGATTAATGGCGAGGGGGATGTCCTTGTCCACGCGGACGGCGAGCTTACGCTGGCGGGGGTAAATGTGGGCGGCCAGGCTTTTATCCGCTCCCTGCGGGAAAGCCCGGAAAACAGCCTGCAAACTTTGTATACGGGCGAGGACGGCACCCAGGTGTTCGGCGCTTTTACCCGCCTCAGCATGGCCAATGCCGCGGTTGTCACCACGGTGGGCTACGATGTCGTTTTTGAGGGGGTGGCCGCCACCACGCGGCGGAATATCTATTTGACCGGGGCGGTGCTTCTGACGGCGGTTCTTTTTATTTGGTTTTTTTCCAAAAGCATCAGCACGCCCCTGCGGAAGCTCACCGCCGCCGCGGGGCAGATCCAGGAGGGGAACTTCGAGGTGGGCCTGGAGTCAAAGAGCAGGGACGAGATCGGCGCGCTGACCGAGAGTTTCGCCCGGATGAGTAGCGCCCTTATCACCTTTGGGCGTTTTACCAACAGGGAGATCGCCGTGCGGGCCATGCGGGGCGAGATCAAACGGGGCGGCACGCTGAAATTCGCCACCATCTTTTTTTCGGATATCCGGGACTTTACCAGAATATCCGAAAACTTCACCAACGTATTCAAGGAGGACGCCTCCAACCGTATCGTTGAGTGGCTGAACGAGTATTTCAACCAGATGGTGGGCTGTATTGAAAAAACCGGGGGCGGCGTCGTGGACAAGTTTATTGGGGACGCGGTCATGGCCCACTGGGGGACGGCCTACACCGCCGGAAGCCCCCGGGCGGACGCCCTGGCCTGCGTCAAGGCCGCGCTTTTGATGCGCCTGGAGCTGGCGAAGTTAAACCGCAGCCGCCTGGACAATGACCCAAAAAACCCCCTGATCCGTATAGGCTGCGGGATCAATTCGGGCCTGGTGACGGTGGGGCAGATAGGCTCCGAGAAGCGCATGGAGTACACGGTCGTGGGCGACCCCGTGAACCTCGCGAGCCGCAGCGAGACCCTCAACAAACCCCTGCACACGGACATCCTTATCACGGAAAACACCTGGAAGCTTGTCGCGGAAGACCTTATCACGGAGGAAATGCCTTCGGTGTCGATGAAGGGCAAGGAAAAGCCGGTGCGGATGTTCGCGGTGGTCAACCTGCGGGCGAAGGCGGGGGAAGCCCAGGAGGCCCCCGCGAGCCTTGCGGAGCTGCGGAACATCCTGGACCTGGAAGCGGTTGACCTCGGCACGGTGAACACCGACATTGAAGAAAAAAAGTACAAAATAGAGGGATAGGGGAACACATGAAGGAAAGCAGCCCTCGCGGCCGTCGCGATATTCTGGTAATCGTGTTGTGGTTTATCGGAACCTCCGCGTGCCTCTATTTGTTTTGGCGGGATTTGAACATGGCGCTCACGCGGCTTAACGAGGAGCCTGTGGGGATTATTACCTTCAAGTACAACGCGGCCCAGAGGAGGTTCTCGGACAGGGTGGTGTGGGACAGGCTGCAGACACGCTCCCCGGTTTACAACGGGGACTTTATCAGGACGGCGGGGCTTTCGGACGCCACCATTACCTTCCGGGACGGCGGCGCGGCCATTGACCTTGCCGAAAACAGCCTGATTCAGGTCCATTTTGAAGACTCCCGCGCCTCCCTGTCCCTGACGCGGGGCGGCGTCAGCGCGGTTTCCCGCAGCGGCGCTCCCCTGACCCTCGTCTCCGGGGATGCCCGCGTGGAGCTTGGCCCCGACGCCCTGGTAAGCGCCTCGGCGGGCGCGGAGGGTTTAGGCGTAAGCGTTCTGGAGGGCAGCGCCCGCGTGGGGAACACCGCCGGAACGCAGGATGCGCGCGCCGGGGATGTTTTTGCGCTTTCGGCGGGCGGCTCTTCGCCAGGCCCCTGGGTGGCGGTTATTTCCCCCCGGCCCGGCGCGCGGCTTCTTGTGCCGGAAAACGCGGCCCTGCCGGTGGGCTTTACCTGGCGCGCCCTGGATTTTTCGGATACGGACTCCGCCCGCATTGAAATTTCCGCGGACCGGAAGTTCCGGCGGATACTCGCCAGCCAAAGCTCGGCGGACGCCTCTTCCGCGTTCAGCTTCAGCCTCGCCCCGGGGACGTACTTCTGGCGCGCCTATCGCGAGGGCGCGGAGCCTCCGGCCTCCGCTTCGTCCGGCAAGCTTACCATCATCCACGCGCCCGCGCCCAGGACGATTAGCCCGGCGGAAGACCAGGTGTACCGCTACAGGACGCGGTTCCCGTCGCTGCGCTTCCAGTGGACGGAGCAGGAACACGCCTTCCTGTACCGCCTGGAGGTCGCGGACAATCCCGGCATGGACAGCCCTTCCTTCAGCATCCAGGCACAAGGGGCCTCTTTCGTGTCTTCCGGGCTGGGCCCCGGGCGCTGGTACTGGCGGGTCACTCCCGTGTTCCCGGAAGGCTTTGAGGGAACGGCCCTGCCTTCCGCTGTCGCCTCTTTCGTGATAGAACAGGGCGGCGCCCTGGAAGCCCCCCGGCTCCAGGCCCCGGCAGACGGAAGCCAGCTCAACATCGCGCGGGAACGGGAGGACGTGTATTTCTCCTGGCGCCCCGGCGAGGAGGCTGCCTCTTATACAATCTGGATTTCCCCCCGCGCGGATTTAAGCGATCCTGTTATCGCCCAAACCCTACGGGACAGTTTTTTCGTCTACGGACAACAGGACACGGCATTGCAGGCCGGGCAGTATTACTGGGGCGTCTTCCTGACCGATGAGGAGGGTGTCAGTTCCCCTGTTTCCCCCCCGCGCTCCTTTACCGCGCTGGAGGACGCCTCTTCCCCCCGGACGATCTACCCGCCGGACAATTACACCGTGGCCCACAGCCTTGCGCGGGACCTCCGCTTTGCCTGGAAACTGGGGCGCTCCGGCCCGGCGCGGTTTCAAATGTCTCCCAACGCGGATTTTTCCCCGCTTGCGGTGGACGAGGAGTCTTCCAGCCCCGCGCGGGGGAGGGGCCTGCCCGCAGGCACCTATTACTGGCGCGTCTCCTCGCAGGCCGAAGGCGGGTCCCTCCAAACCCCGGCCCAGCGCCTGAACGTGGTCCCGCCCTTCTCCGCGCCTGTCCTGGAAAGCCCCCGGCCCGCCGAAAGGCTGGAAGTACGCGCGGACGCGCAGATAGCTTTCCGCTGGCGGGCCGTGGAAGGGGCGCAGTATTACCAGTTCCGCCTGTACGCGGGAAGCTCCGCCCAGGGCCGGCCCGTGTACAAAGACGATTTCTGCCAGGACAGGGACAAAACCCTCCCCATGGAAGCCTACCCCGAAGGCGCGTTTGTCTGGACCGTCCAGGCCTTCGCCGGGGAGGGGCCTTTGTTTTCCCGGCGCACCGGGCTTTTGGCCGCGGGCAGCTTTGCCATGCGCCGGCTCCATCTTGTGACCCTGGACCATCCGCCTGCCGGACACGCCTACGCGGGCCTTGAGGCCCTGCGGCAGCCCACGGAGCTGCGCTGGAGTCCCGGCAACGCGGCGTCAACCCGCTTCGTGCTTTCGCAGAACCCCGACCCCCTTGCCGGAAAGCCGCTCATGGACCTCCGCAACCCGCCAAAAACCATCCGCCTTGTCCGGCTTTCCGAGGGCAACTATTATTGGACGATCCGCGCGGAAACCAGGGACGGCTTTGATGTCAGCGCCTCCGCGCCCTCCTCCTTCCGGGTGCTGCCCGTTCCCCTGCTGCCGGAAGCCGGGGGCCGCAGCCCCCAGGACGGCTACCGTGTCGACGCCGCGCTGCTGCGCGAAAGCAGGACAATCGCCTTTGGCTGGCAGCCGGTTCCCGGCGCCAACGCCTACATCTTCAGCCTCTTGCGCGAGGAAGGCGGAACGCGGCGGCTGCTGCTCCGCGCCGGGCCGGAGGAAAGCGCCTCCTATGTCCTGGAAGATCTGCGGCCCCTCCTGGCCCAGGGGAATTTTGTCTGGCAGGTGGAAGCCCTAAGCAGGGCCGCGGACGGTTTCGTGGAACAGCGCGGGGTCCTGGGGGAAAACCGCTTCCAGGTGGCTGTTCCCGTGCCGGGAAACGCCGCGCGGACAAAAGACCCAGGCATACTCTACGGGACGAGCGAGGACTAGCATGAAACACGCCCCGGGACGCCCCCGCCTGTTTGCGCTCTTTCCCACGCCGCTCTTTTTTTTTGGGCTTTGGCTTTGCGGCGCTTCCGCGCCCCTGTGCGCCCAGGACGCGCGGGAGGATGGGGCGGGATATTTCTATTTTGAAAAAATCGGGGGCCAGCTGCGCTTCGTCCAGCGCATCGCCTGGGAGGGCGAGGAGCACGCCTACCGCTACGAAATAACAATCGAAAAACAAAGCGGCGCGGGCTTCGTGCCGGCGATCAAGGATTTCACGGCGGAAAACTTTATCGAGGTTTCCCTCAGCGCCGGGCATTACCGCTACAGGATAGCCGTCCACGACCTTTTTGACATGCCCGGGGCGCCTTCCGCCTGGAGGGAATTCGATGTCCGCCCCGCCCTGCCGCCCGAAATACGGGCATTCAGCCCGGAAGCCTTTTGGCTGGACGAGGACAGCGCCTGGACGCTCTCCCTGGACGGGCGCAACCTCACCCAGAAAGCGGAAGCCTGCCTGCGCTCGCGGGACGGCGGCGGCCGGATTGTCCCCCTCGCCTATATCCCCGGCCCCTCAGGGACAAACGCCAGGCTGGTCTTCGACCCGGAAGCCCTGCAGCCGGGCCTCTACGAGGTGTACATAAAAAACCCCGGCGGCCTCGAAACGCAGCGCGGCACCATCAGGATTGCCTACCGCAGGGCCGTTGACATCGACCTCTCCCTGGGATACGGGCCGCTCGTCCCCCTCTACGGCGACCTAAACACCTTTTTCGACAAACCCGTCTTCCCCCTGGGCCTTACGGCCCGCGCGGGCTTCCTGCCCCTCAAGCGCACCTGGGCCTATCTGGGCCTGGAACTCGTGCCCTTCCTCACCCTGCTCTCCACCAGCGGCACGGGCTATGAGGCCTTCGCCCGCTATGAAGGCCTCCATGTAAACGCCCTTCTCCAAAAATGGCTCCCGAACCGGACCCTGGCCCTGAATTTCCGCCTGGGCGCGGGCTTCGCGCTGCTGGACAACCTGCACTTCGAGTTTTCCACGGAAACAACCGAACCCCTGCGCACCCTGATGAGCTCCCTGGGCGGCGGCTTCTCCCTCATGTGGCTTGCCAGCGACCCCTTCTTTCTTGAGGCGGGCGCCGAATACATGCACTTCTTTTCGGTGGACCCCGTCTCCCCCGGCTACCTCCGCCCCATCCTCGGCGGCGGCTACAGGTTTTAAGCGCGGCCGCTATGGTTTCGCGGCAACCGGCTTATCCGGGTCAAGCGCGTAGGTGACAAGCGCGTCTTTGTCCCCAACGGTAAGCTCCAGCGTAACAGTACCGCCATCATAGGTGGTTCTCGCAGCGTCTTCGTTGATTGACCAGTAAACTTTGCCTGTCGCCCTGTTGTAACGCAGCACGTCGTTCATGTTCAGGCGGATGCCAGGCAGTTCGGTAATTTCCGAAAGAGGCTTCCCCTCTTCGTCTATGATAAGCATATAAGTGGTTTTGTACCCCGTGGGGCCGGAAGCAATCACATTGGGCGACTGGGTGGTAAACTCGCACTGTTCCCACATCAGGAGGAAGCGGCCCGCCTCAAGGCCGGTGATCTTGGGATTGGCCACATGGCCCTCCGCCTTGGTATATTTGGTAAGGTACAGGGGCTTGCCGCAGGAAGTAAAATTGTCGTCAAAAGAAAAAACAAACAAATTGCGCGGG
>JAISXE010000196.1 GCA_031270615.1 Spirochaetia bacterium | reverse complement strand
TCAATTCGGAATTTTGGCGCATTTGCGGCGCGGAGCGCCGCAAACCGGGCTTTCCGCTGCAATTCCTCAGCCCCTGCGGGGCTTGCGGGATTTCCGCTGCACTCCTGGCTGCATGGGCGGCAGACCGTTTTGCGCCACCAACACGGGGCTTCGCCCACGGCCTGCTTGTACGGCCTTAAAGCAAATCGCGACCAGCCGGGATGCATGGCGAGCAGCAATCCTGTCTCCAGGATTGCGACCAGCCGGGATGCATGGCGAGCAACAATCCTGTCTCCAGGATTGTGACCAGCCAAAATGCGGGCGGAGCGTGGCGCGGGAATGAGTGCGGCGGGATGACCTATCCACACATAGCGTGCCACCCAGGAGCCTTTCGACCCGGAACGCATACAGGCCTGGTATGCGAAGCGGGGCATTATTTTACTGTGATTCCATGCATTTATATTTTTTTGCCAGTTGACGCCGCAGGCGCTTAACACGGTTTTCGCGGAATTTTGGCCGTTTGCCCGCGTTCCGTTATTTTAATTCCAGAATCGTAACGGATATGTCCATTCGTTTGAATAGAAATGCTTGGATAATTCATTTCTGTAATCGGGTATGAATTTGTTTTCCACTTCATGCCCGTCCACTTTTAATTTCCCGCTGTACGACAATGCTTCCAATACTGTTCGCTTGAAATATTTATCGCCTTTGCAGCAATCCAGCATTTTTAGCAGATCGGTCAATGTGGTTTTATTCTTGCGCGCATTCCGAATGAATTCTTTGGTCCAATCTTCCGCATTGTTTTGGGCCGCGGCATAGGGCAGTTTGACAATTAAATCCGAATACAAATACCCTAAATTATATCTTTCAATGGAACCCCCTCGGAATATTTTGAGAAATATATTTTCCACAATGGTTTCATTGTTTAATGTGCCTTTTGTCCAATCCAGTGTTTTTAATTTATCGCTTGTCGCATTCGTTAAATAATGATATGACGCATATTCTGAAACATAACAATAGCTTCCATTTTTGGCACCTGCGAGAAAGTTGTTTTCCAATATGTTTTTATCTAATTTTTTTAGCCTGTTATATAGTATTTCCGCGACACGATCTTTATCCAACGATTCATTAGACTTGTTTAAATTAAGCATGCCATAAATTTTTTCAAGCCTTTTAGTGTTTTCATTGTCTTCGGTTAAATTTTTAACCCAATGGCCTTCCGGTCCGTCGTAATTCCAATACGGCGTGATTATTGAATACACGAATTCATAATCCAGATTGTTTTTTTTGGCAATATTGGCTATTTTCTTTTTTGCTTTTTCCGTTTGGTTTATTTCCGTCAGTTTCATGGTGGTTATCATACATCCCGCAAATAATTCTGTCAACAGGTTAAGGCCCCGTGGCACATAAAACCACTGGCCGCACCGGCAGATACGGAAAATACGGACAAAAACGGGGAATTTTGATCAAAATCCAAGCAAATTGCGGGGTTTCACACGGGTTTTTCGCGCTTGAATTTTTCTGGAAATTCGGCCGGGCTGGGTGCGGAGGCGGAAGCTCCGGAGAAATTTTTTTCGTTTCGCGTAACAATATGGCCCGCGCAAATGATTCCGGCAATATTCTGTGGCGCCGCCATCAAAAAGAGCTTTCATTGCCGCGGCTGCGGCCTGGGTGGCAAAGCCCGCGCCAGGGGCTGGTCACGATTTTCTTACAAGGCCGTACAAGCAGGCCGTGGGCTGAAAGCCCCGCGTTGGTAAAGCAGAACGGTCTGCCGCCCATGCGCCAGGGATTGCAGCGGAAATCCCGCAGGGCTTGCGAAAAGCAAGACCGAGGAATTGGAGCGGAAAGCCCGGTTTTTGCCGCTTGGCGGCAAAAAGGCGCCCCCTCCCCTCTTCTTTTATTTCTTATTCCGATTCTTTGCTCCCTCCGCTGTCTGGACTGGGGCGTTGGAAATGGTATATACTAGAGCGGTATATGACAATCGATGAAAAATACGAACGCCTTTTGGCGTGCATAGCGGGGCAAGGGAGCGCCGCGGTGGCGTTTTCGGGCGGGGTGGACAGCTCCTTTTTGTGTTATGCGGCAAAGGCGGCGCTTGGTTCAAGGGCGATAGCGATAACCGTCGTGTCGCCGATGCTGCCGAAGAGCGAGATCGACTGCGCGCGCAGGGTGGCGCGGGAGGTGGGCATAGAGCATGTGCTTATTGAGGAAGGGGAGATCGACGCGCAGGTCGCGGCAAATCCCAGGGACCGCTGTTACCATTGCAAGAAGATAGAGTTCGGCAGTATTCTGAAAACGGCGGGGGAGCGGGGATTCGCCTCGGTGCTGGATGGTTCCAACATGGACGATTTGGGCGATTACCGGCCGGGTTTGAAGGCGCTGGAGGAGCTGCGGGTCGTGAGTCCTTTGCGGGAGGCGGGTATGACAAAGGCCGAGATACGCGAGCTTTCCCGACGCTTCGGCCTTCTTACCTGGGACAAGCCGGCGTTTGCCTGCCTTGCTTCGCGGATTCCCTACGGGGAGGCAATCGACAGGGAAAAACTGTCGCGCATCGAGAGGGCCGAGGACGCGCTGAGGGCTTACGGGTTCCGCCAGTTCCGCGTGCGCTCGCACGGGAATATCGCGCGTATCGAGGTTTCCCCCGAGGAGCGCAAACTTTTTTTCAATACGTCGGTGCTTGACGGGATTTCCCGCGAATTGAAGTCTTTTGGTTTTTTATACGCGGCTATGGAGCTGGAGGGCTACAGGATGGGCAGCATGAATCAGGAGCTGGGGGCATGAGGACCCTGCATTTTGAGTGTTCCGCCGGGATTTCCGGCGATATGGCGCTGGGCGCGTTTGTCGATTTGGGCGTCGATCCCGCATGGCTGCGCGCCGAACTGGAAAAACTTGGGCTTGGGGGCTGGAAGCTCGAATTTGCCCGCGAGGGGCGCGGCGGCATTATGGGGACGAGGGCCCTTGTTGA
>JAISXE010000278.1 GCA_031270615.1 Spirochaetia bacterium | reverse complement strand
AGCGCGATTGCCTGCAATCGCGGTCGCGGTTTATCGGCCTTTCGCGATTTCCTGATTGCAACCACTGGGCGAAGCCCCGCAAAATCACGCAATTTCCGTGATTGCTGTGCCCTGTGGTCGGTGAGGTCTGTGGTTTCTCTTACTGTTGTGCAAGGCGGGGAATTATTTAAGGATAAGCTCTTAACTTGCAAGCCCCCTGTGTTTTCAGATTTCTTTATAACGGAAGCACCCTCTGATGTGGTCGTTCACGACGCCGGTTGCCTGCAAGTGCGAATACACGATGGTGCTTCCCAAAAAACGAAAACCCCGCTTCTTCAGGTCTTTGGCGATGCGGTCGGACAATTCGGTTTTTGCGGGGATTTCCGAAAGGCTTTTCCATTTTCCCTTTATGGTTTTCCCTTTGGTAAAACCCTGGATGTAGGCGGAAAAACTGCCGAACTCCTTCTGCACTTCCAGAAACCGCGCCGCGTTGTTTATGGAGGCCTCGATCTTGAGCCGGTTGCGTACAATGCCCGCGTCCGCGAGGAGTTTCTTTTTTTTCGCTTCCCCGTAGCGGGCTACTTTTGCGGGATCAAAACCGTCGTAGGCCGCGCGGTAGTTTTCCCGCTTTTTCAGGATGGTAATCCAGCTTAAACCGGCCTGGGCGGACTCAAGCACCAGAAACTCGAAATGCTTTCTGTCCTCATGCACGGGAACGCCCCACTCCGTGTCGTGGTAGGCAGTGTATAAATCCGATCCTTCGCACCATGCGCAGCGTTTTATTTCCTTTGCGGCAGCCATTGACCCGATCCTCCTTGGGGTTTTGAATATGTTCCCCTCATTAAGCCCGGAATGGGTGTTTTTTGCAAGACAGCCGCGCACTAGCCGCTAGTCACCTAATAAACCAGTCCGATGCCGGCGCCGAGGAACAGGCAGTCGCTTTCGCCGCCGCGCGGGGAATGTTCCCAGGCAACAAAGCCGCTTATATTCAGGAAGGAATCGGGGAGAAGGGCGTGCGCCTCAAGGCCCGCATGCAGGGGGGCGCGGAGGCCCGGGTTTTCGGGAAACAGCGAGACGGGCAGGGAACCGGAAAGGCCGGCCTGCATTGGACCCGCATCGTAAAAAAACCCCAGGCGCAGATTTGCCCAGTGGTGGGCGGAGGCCCCGCGCGTGGCAACATCGCGGCCCGCGGCGTAGGGGGATATCTGATACTCGGGGGAGGCCGTCAGGCCGAAGGGACCCAGGCGGAAGGTGGCGGCGGGACCGGCGGCAAAACCGGGAAACTGGGAGAACGCCTCGTAGGAAGGATCCGCGGCGGCCATGCCCCGCGCGGTGAGGGCGAGGAACAGAAAATCCCGGGCCTGGAACACAAGGTATTTCAGGCCCAGGCTGCCGGAAATATCCGGCCAACCGCCTTCCCCGCTTTTTGCCCCCAGGGACAGCGTGGAAACGGCCTCCATGTTTTTGGCGACGCCCAGCACCCCGCCGACCTGAAAAAGCGAAAGGTTTTCGTGATCCGGCTCGTCCGGGGCCGCCGCAAGCGCCATGAAGGCGGAGCTTATCTGGAAGTCAAGCGGCGGCAGCACCGGGGCCAGCGGGGCGAACATAAGCCCGGACATCCCGTGCCAGGTATTCGCGTAGCGTATAACAAGCTCCGGGTCTATCTCGATGTCGGCCTCATAGCGCAGGGGATCCCCGGCCCCCTTTTCCGCCGCGCAGACGATAAGCGCCCTGTAAAGCCCTCCGGGAAGCCTGCCCCCGGAAAAGCCCCTGCCGTCCCACAGAAAACGCTGGTCCCAGTCCGTGAAGGGCGGAAAATCGTAGGCGAAGACCTCCCGGTTTTCCCAATCAAAAACCGCAAGGCGGGCGCGGCCGGGGGCGCTCACGCTAAAGGAAAACTCCGTCTTCCCCAAAAGGCCCGGGTTGGCCGGATTCAGCCTGCGCCGCGAAAGCGCAAAACCCTCCGCGCGGAAGGCCGAGGGTTCAAGAACGGCCTCCAGGCTTGTGGTCTGCCCTTCCCGGATAGTGACGGAAACCCTGCGCTCCGCGTAGCCGAAGCGGCGTATCAGGATATCGTGGGGGCCTGCGGGAAGCTCGGCCTCGGAAGAAAGAAGCCTTTGCTGGCCGGCATGGACTTCGGCGTCCGCAGGACTCAGCAGAAGCTTCAGGATGCCGGAACTTCCTGTCAGCCTCGCGTGCAGGCGGAAACTTTTGCCTGGTTCGAGCGAAATGAATACCGAAGCGGGTTTGTAGCGGGCCTTTCTCAGGGTAAGCCGGTAGCCCCCCGGATTCAGGCTCCGCAGCGTGAAAGGCGTCATGCCCGCGTATGTGCTGTTGATATACACCTCGGCCCCCGTGGGGAGGGACTCAACGACAAGCTCCGGCGGCGGAACGGGGTCCCCGGGTTTTGAAGGCCGGACGCTGGTCCGCAGCTCGAAGTCCTCCCGAATGCCCGCATCGGCGGGCTCGCGGGAATCCTCCACAGGAACAAGCCGCTGGGGCGGCAGAACCGCGTCCCGGGGCGGCTCATCCCCGCCAAGGGCCGCCGCGCACACAAGGAACACGCAGACGCTAACCGGCAGCCTCATCGCTGCCCCGCTATCCCGCAAAAACCAAAAACCAGCCTGCGGCGCCCGCCCCGGGCAAGCCTCCGGCCCCCATGCCCCGCGCGGGTGAAATATCCCTTCCCGTCCTTTCCAATCCTCGCCGCATCCGCCACCTCGCCCTCCTTGCGGGATTCGCCCCTGCTATTCCAGTATAGCCGGAAGGCAAAAAGAAGGGAAGGAGCAGGTTGGGTGGGATGTGAAGTGTTAGGAGTTAGGATTAGTGTCTTTAATTTTTTTGTCTACATCATATTTACCGCGAAGATAGAAAACACAAACATTTGTATCCAAGAGATATTTTGCCATCACGAAAAACGCTCAATGTTTCGTGTGAAGGTTCTATCCGCGCGTATCCCGGCGGCGATTTCA
>JAISXE010000257.1 GCA_031270615.1 Spirochaetia bacterium | reverse complement strand
GCATGCCCCGGCAACCGCACGCGAAAGCGTGTTTGTAATAACAATGCTTCCGGGCAAGAGGCCCTAAAAAGCCTGTGGCGTATATATAGGTTAATGGCCGAGCAAAATCGCTGCTCGCCTGTGTGGACGCTTCCGCGTCCACTATCCCGGGGAATCGCGTGATAGCCCCCAGGGTTCTACTGGCTATACAGCGTCTTGCCTGAATGCAGGGCGATTGCCGGTGGTCGCAGTCGCGGTTTATTGGCCTTCCGCGATTTCCCTCGTTATCGTAATAAGGCGAAGCCCTGTAGCTTCACGCAATTTCCGTGATTGTGCAGAGTGCAAATTCTTTATTTGTCGGTTTGGCGTTGAAGCATCCCGTCTATTATTTTCAGGGCCTGATCGTATTCAAACATCAGAATATGCCGTTCTATTTTGTCGATGGTGTCTTTGGTCGCGCTGTCCATGGGTATGGACAAATATTCCATCAGCATTTTGTTCACCGCGTCAATATCCATGGTGGCGATTGCCTGACGCAGGACATCCAGACGCAGCAGGGATATATCTATCTCCAGGGGCGAAACCGAATCCATGGACGGCGCGGCTATCACGGTATGGATATTGTTGATTATCACCGCGATGTCGCGGAGCAAATCCGGGGTTTTTTGTTTCAGGGTTCGGCTGTCTTCGGTTTTTGCCGCTTTTTCCATCTTTTCCGCGGAATCCCCCAGCTCCAAAGCGCCTATGCTTCTGGATACGCCCTTCAGGGCGTGCATGGAGTTGGCGTAGAACACGGCGGAGTTTTCCTTCTGCGCCCGCTGTATCTGTATCATTATATCCTCGGCGTTGCGGCAAAACTCATCTAGAATATCCATATACACATTCAGGGAATTGTTGACGCTTAAAAGCCCCACCCGCGTGTCTATTCCGGGAATCATCAGGTTTACACCCTGCCCGGATTCTTCCTGGTCTTCCGCTTCCGCTATGATTTTTTTCTCGTGGGGGATCCAGCGTTCCAGTACGGTGTTCAGTTGTTTTACCTCGATGGGTTTGGCGATAAAATCATTCATCTTTCTTTGCAGAAACAATTCCCGCTGCTCGGCAATCGCGTTGGCGGTAAGGGCGATGATGGGCAGTTTCCGGTAATACTCCTCATTGTTGAGGGCCCCCAGCGCGCGAATGGCGGCGGTTGTTTCCAGGCCGTCCATGCCGGGCATCATGTGGTCCATGAACACGATATCATAGCGGTTTTCCTGAACCAGCTTTACCGCTTCCTCGCCGGAAAGACAGGTGTGGACGTCCATTTTGTAGGGCGACATCAGCTCCTTGGCGACTCTGAGGTTGCTTGAAATGTCATCCACAATAAGAATCCTGGCCTCGGGCGCCCTGAAACCAAAGCGGAAACGCAGGGTTTTGCTGTTCTCCTCGTCGCCGACGTTGTTTACCACATTGGCGATGGGCAGGCAGTACACGGGCATCATGATGCTTTTTATTTCCCGGAAAAAAGAAATGTCGCCCAGTTCCACCAGAATCACCAGTTGGGTCTTGAAGCCGGTTCTTCCCGCGATATGGATGCAGTCCGGGGCGTGCAGGGAGGAGACAAAGGCAAAGTCGTATTCCCCCGTTTCAAGCTCCGCGATGAATTTCTGGAAATCCTGGATGCAGACAGGCCGCAGGCTGAGGGTAAAAAAACTTTGCCGAATGGACTCAAAGATCAGCGGGCGCCCGTCAAAAAGCAGAATCCGCTTTTCTTCCGGATTATCAACCTGGGCCAGCATTTTGTCGTTTTCAAAGGCCTGGGGTATGGTGGCGGTAAAGGTCGATCCCTTGCCGTACTCGCTGGACACGCCGACGCGGCCGCCCATTGCCTGGCAAAGGGTGTGGGTGATGGCAAGGCCCAGGCCGGTTCCCTCGATATGTTGGTTTTTGTTCATGTCCAGGCGGGTAAAGTCGGAAAAAAGCCGGTTCAGGTCCTCTTCTTTTATGCCGATCCCCGAATCGCTTACCGACAAGACCAGCTCTATCCTGGCATTGCCTGCCTCGCCCCTGCGGACATCCAGGCTGAGGTGTCCCTTTGGGGTATACTTTATCGCGTTGTTGAGCAGGTTGATCAGTATCTGGCGGATTCGTATATCGTCGCCGATAAGCTGGGCCGGGATCGTGTTGTCCACGGAAACCACAAAATCAAGGTTCTTGTCCATGACCCGCATGCGGATTACGCTGATCGTGTCGTTTATCAGGGATGAAAGCTGGTATTTTCTTGTTTCAATCCTGAAATTGCCGGAAGTGATTTTTGAAAAATCCAGTATGTCGTTGATAATCGCCAGGAGTGTCTGCCCCGCCTGGCTTATGACCGAAAGGTAATCATTGATCTCCGCGGAGATGTTTTTCCGCAGCAGCAGCTCCGTCATGCCCAGGATGGAATTCATGGGAGTCCGGATCTCGTGGCTCATCCGGGCCAAAAAAGAAGACTTGCTTTTATTTTCTTCGTCGGAAAGGCGTTTCGCCATGCTCAGCCGGATCAGGAAGAAGGATAGGACGCTCATAAAGCTCAGGCCCAGGAGGGAGAGCACCCCCGCCATAAGATACGCGGTGCGGTAATACGCGAAAACCGGCGTGGCGATGCCGATATGCCAGCCGTTAAATATCTCGCGGAAAGAGATCACCACATCCACACTGTCGATGTTCGTGGCCCGCCCCGTGGATATCGTGCCGCTTCCCGCCAGCAAATCCTGCGCTATCTTTGCGTAATCATTCGAGATGTCTCTGAGGGCTCTCCCCAAATATCTTCCATCTGGATGGACCAGGAAGACGAAGTTTTCGTTCAGCAGCATCCCGTAGCCGCCCTCCGCGAGCTGGAGTTTTTTGACATCCTCGGCAATGCCCTGCATTTTTATGGGGACGGCCAGCACCCCATAGACATCCCCACGGGAATTTTTGATCGCTTTTGACAGGGTGATAACCAAAGCGCCGGAACGGGGATCCGTATAGGCCTCGCTGTATAGAGTGGTGTTCCCCGCAACCAGGGCATCGATATACCAGGGCTGTTCCCAGGGGGCATAGTCCGCCGGGGGTTTCCAGCCCAGGCCGTCAACATATTCCCCCAGTATGTACCCCCGGATATCCGACAGGCCGGGTATGTTTGTTTCCGATCTGATAAGCCAGGAGGCCAGCCTTTTTATGTAGGTCTGCACGTCCTGCGGGGACAGGCCGGCATCCAGCTCGTGCCGGACCGACTCGACCGTACTAAGCAGGATTATTTCCGCTTCCCGGATCTTGGAGCGTATCCTGTGTTCGGCGGCATTGAAAACCCCTTCGGCGCTTGAACGGATATGCTTCTCCACGATGCTGGATACGAAAAGAAAACTTACCAGAACCATTAACGCGAAGGCCAAAAAAACAAACAGGACCTGTTTCAGGTTTTCCCGGATAAGTACAATAAAATTCTTCATGGCCGTTCCCTCTTTCCGCGTCCGCTGGTTTTGCCGGCAGGCCCCGTATCTCCCCGCCGCCGGATTCTTTTCAAAATGCTGTATTGGTTTTTGTGGCCGTTTTTGTTGCGAGAGCGGCAATCGGGTCTTTTGAAAATTCCGCACACGGAACTTTCCGTACAATTTTACTTTTCTGCTTTACTTTGCTGTATTTGCTTGCGTGAAAACCAATACTTTTTTAAATAGCCAGTCCACCAACAATATATAGCTTTTTTCCTTATCCGGCAAGCAGGATTACAATTTTACCAGGGCATCGGCGTTTACCCTCGCTATATAGAATTAGAGTGCGCGAAGCGCAAAAAGCCCGTGGGGCACAAGGGATAGAAGCGGAAATCCTTTTGGCGCAGCCAAAAGATTGGAGCGGATAGCCCGGTTTTTTGCGCCTGGGGGCGCAAAAAATGTGC
>JAISXE010000140.1 GCA_031270615.1 Spirochaetia bacterium | reverse complement strand
AAAAGAGTGCCTCTGTTTTGTAGAAAGACTGTTATCCGCCCAACGGATTCTCAATATAAACTAACACAAACCAAGTGTACTTTTAACTGTGACGGTGCAATGGTTAGTCCTGGAGATATAGTGGTAGGCGACAGGGATGGAGTTATTATAATTCCTGCGGCTTGTCTTGACGATATTATATATCAATGTGAAATGATTGTGGACGTAGAGAACGAAATGAGTGCCGCACTGAAAAAAAGAGTCTCTGCAAATGAACTCAAGTCCATTATACAAAAAAAGAAGATTCTACGAACATGAAATTTGGAGAAAGCCTCAATTAAAAAAATGAGCAATTGCTCGACAGCACCGACCATTCCTGCCATCTTGTTGCGATCCCCTATTTCTTTGAAGTGGCGGATCGCCTTTCGCCCCCCCGCGCTTCAAGCCCCACCCACCACCCACCTTCCCACGTTCCTTTTTTCCGCGTCAAACTCGACGCCGATTTTCACAAGCCGTTTTCCGCTGGCGCTGAAAGGTATCAGGTAGCCTTTTCCGTCTATCTGTTTCAGCGCCTCTTCCGCGCCCCCGTTTCCCGCGAGCTTGAACTCGAACACATACACCGTGCCCTGGGTACTCACCACCATGTCGGCGCGGCCCGATGCGCTTTTTACCTCCGTTTGGGCAAACTGGCCCAGAAGCGTAAACACCAGATAGAAAATCATCTGGTAATTGCGCTCGGTTCTGTCGTGCAGGTCGTAGGGAATGCCGGCCATAAAAGCGCGCAGGCGGTCCATAAAAGCATCCACATCCCCGTCCGCGAGGTCTTTGAAAAACCGCGCCACAAAGGAAACCTGGTTTTCGCTTATCTGCGGCGCGTACAGGGGAAACAGCGCGCCCAGAAAACCAAACTCGACTTCTTCGTTGGGAAAGCCGAGGGTATACAGTCGGGTCATCCTGTCGTAATCTTTTATGGTCAGGTAGCCGCTTTGATACAGAATAGGCGTGGGGTCGGGGTTTTCCGTGCGGCAGTCGGTAATCGCCTCTGCGGGAATCGTGATGCCCCCGCTTAAGGCCCGCAGATCAAAACCCGTTTTTTTCAGGGCTTCGACAAGAAACGTGGGCGTGCCGGTCCTGAACCAGTAGTAATTGAACTGCCGGCCGGCGAATGTGTTTAACACGCTGAAAGGGTTAAACATTCCCTCGCTTTCCCCGGCGAAATGGTAGCCGTTATAGCGCTTGTGCATTTCCGCCACCGCCTCCCCGTAGCCCATGCCGTTGTCTTCCGCCAGGGCATGGAGTTCCGGCTGGAAATTTTCCGTCAACTCCGCGGCGGAAACGCCGCATATCCCCGCGTACGCTTTTTCCATGCTGATGTCCCGCAGATGGTTCAAGTCGCTGAAAACGCTTACCTGCGAAAACTTCGTAACCCCGGTAAGCAGCACAAAACGCAGCCAGGGGTCCGCCGTTTTCAGAACGCCGTAAAAGGCTTTCAGCTCTTTGCGGACTTCCTTGTTAAGCTGCGGATCGTCCATGGTTTCAAGCAGGGGCTTGTCGTATTCGTCAATAAGAACCACGACTTTCTTGCCGGATTTTTCACAAGCGCGGCGGATAAGTCCGCGGAAACGGGACGAAGGGGTTGTATCCGCCTCTTCTTTGCCCCAGATATTTTCCAAAGGATTCAAGTTGACATTAAAACCTGATTCAAGCCCCGCAAGCCCGCTGGAGTAGTTTTCTCCGTTCATATCGATATGGAAAACCGGATGCTCCACCCAGTCTTTTTCCAGCCCTTCGAGGGCAAGGCCCCGGAAAAGTTCTTTTTTACCCAGAAAATACGCCTTGAGCGTGGATATCAAAAGGCTTTTCCCGAAACGCCGGGGCCGCCCGAGGAAATAGGGCTTGCCCTCGCTCGCCATCTTGAAGACGTAAGCGGTTTTGTCCACATACAGGTATCCGTCCGTGCGGAGGCCCTCAAAATCCTGTATGCCTATAGGCAGTTTTCGCGCATTCATAAGTCAAAGTATAGCATACATACCAAAGAATTCCAGTGAACGGCTGCTTGCGAATCAAGAGCAGTGGGAATCGCGAAGCAATTCCCACCCGTAACCAGGCGGCGCTTGCGGGAAACCATGCGCCTGGCCAGCCCCTGGGCGCGCCAGCGATTGGAAGGGCGCGCCAGCGGCCCCGGTCAGAGCGGCGCGCGGGCTGCCTGAAGGCAGCCCGCCTTATAATCAGACGGAGGGTAGTGCGCGCGCCGGGCCGCAAGGCCCAGGATCACAGGACGCGCTTTGCGCGCGTTTTTCTGACCGGGGCTGGAGCGATAGCGGAACCCTGGAAAGCGCGGTTCTTTGCGGAGCAAAGAAGGCGCCCAAATTCCCCCGGGAACCGTGATGACGGGCATTCGCGGCCGGTTTTTACCACACCGCCTCAAAGCGGGCCTCCAGGTTCGGAAGGTCAACCCCCAGGACGCGCAGGGTCGCTTCCGCGTTCAGCGGGAGATCGCGGTTCGCGTTTGCTCTCGTCTCCAGCGCCAGGTCCGGCAGAATAAAGGTGCAAAGGCGCCCGCGTTTTTCCACGACAATTCCGCGGCCCTGCCAGCCGGGATTTTGCAGAAGGTAGACGAGGGTCCAGTGGAGCCTGGACAGGCGCTCGGTTTTTTGCACTATCGGGGTAAGCGCCTCGGACGCGCCGATGCGGCCGGTTATTTCGTCGGGGCTAAGGAGATTCCCGCCCAAAAGAAAGGCGCGGAGCTGCTGGTGCAATACCAGGTCGAGGTAACGCCGCAGGGGGCTTGTGGCGCGGCAATACACCTGCAGGCCCAGGCCCGCGTGGGGAGACGGCGAAGAGCGGATGGCGCTGGGGCGGAGTTTCCTGCGGCATTCGTACATGTCCGAAAGGGTTTCGGGCCTGCCGCAGGGGGAATCCGGGGGTTCCTGGGTGGCGTAGGGGATGGGGATGCCGTGGGAAAGGGCGAAGCGGGCGGCGGCCTCCCCCGCCATAAGCATCGCGCCCGTAACCATGTCGCCGGAAGCCGCTGCCGCAAGGGGGCGGATGCTCACCACCCCGCCGTCGGCGCGGATTTTTACCTCGGGCAGTTCTATGCGCAGGGCGCCGTTTTCCGCGCGCCGCCTGTTGTAACGGGACGTTATCTCGTATATGTCCCGCAGGGGCGGGGCGTGTATTTTTTCCTGCGCCTGGTCGTAGCTCATGCGGGTGACGCGGATTTTTGTCAGCCTGATTTCCGCCTCCCCCAGGGAACCATCCCCATTCAGGCTCAGGCAAAAGGACAGCGCCGGGGAAACCTCCCCAAGCCCCAGCCCGAACAGGGCGGTAGCCTCCGGCGGCAGCATGGGAAACTTTTTCTCCGGCAGATACAAAGTCGCCCCCAGGTCCCGCGCCGCGAGATCCGCAGGCGAGCCGGGCGTCACGATGCTGGCCGGGTCGGCCACATGGACCCACAGTTTCCCCCCGTCAAAAGAAACCGCATCGTCAGGATCCTCGCTCCCCTCGTCGTCAATGGCAAAAGCCTCAAGCCCGCCCAAATCAAGGCGCTCCTCTTCGGGAATAGCCCCCAGGGCCGGGCAAGCCGCCCCGCCGGACAAACCGAAACGGCTGATATAGGGATTCACCGTGCAATCCCACAGGCCGAGCTTAAGAAGAAAGGAATGCGCCGCCTCGGGGGTATTGGCAAGCCCCAGTTCCTTCACCAGACGGCTCGCCGAGCTTTTCCCCAAGGCAAAGGCTTCCAGTTCCCCCAGGTACCTGCGGTCTTCGGACTCGATTTTTGCCCCCCCGCCGGAAGCCGCGCCCCTGATTCTGCCCAGAAAATCCGCCCGCCCCTCGGCCTCGCGCTTTTTCGCCTCCCGCGCGGCGGCCTCCCTCCCGCGCTCCTCCCGGGAAAGGACATGCACCTCGCCCGGCGAACCGCGAAGATACAAACCATCCAGAAGAAGCCGGTACACCCCAAGCGCCGCCGCAGGCGTAAAAGCCCCGTAGAGGATTTCCGCAAAAGCGGCAAGCGTTGTTGTCTGGCCCTGGAAAATTTCCCACGCGGCCTCTAAATCTTCCGCCGGCTCCTCAGACACATCAAGGCAAGCCGCAGGCCCCGGATGCAAAAAAACCAAATCTTTCGGACGCACGCTGAGACCGCGCCCGTCAGGCAAAACGATCTCGATCTTCGCCCCCGTGGCCGTAACCAGCGCGGGATACGTCTTGTACACGGCAAGACTGCCAGGCCGGAAATTTCCATCGTCCACACCGCTCATCGGGAAAACCCGCCCTTTTAGGAGTTCACCCGCTCCACATATTCCTTTGTCTCGGTATTGATCATCACCCTCTCGCCCTGCTTGATAAAAATAGGCACCCGCACCGACAAACCGGTCTCCAGCACCACCGTCTTGGTCGCGCCGCTCACCGTATCGCCCTTCAGCGCCTCGTGGGCCTCCTTGACCTTCAGCACAATCTTGTAAGGAATCTTCACATCGATGACCTTCCCCCCCCATTCCGTTACATAGTATGTATGACCTTCCTGCAAGTAGAACTGCTTGTCCTCCATCCCCTCGCGCGGCACGGCGAACTGCTCGTAGTTCTCGGTATCCATGAAGTGGTAGTCGCTCTCATCGGCATACATAAACTGGGCATTGCGATCCGCGACATCCGCCTCCTCCACGCTGTCGTTGCTCTTAATAGTCTCCTGCAAAGTCTGGCCCGTAGTCAGGCTCTTCAGCTTCAGCCGCACAAAAGCCGAACCCTTGCCCGGATTCACGAATTCCCTCTCCACAACCATGTAGGGCGCGTTCTTCATAAAAAGGCACATACCCTTATCGATAGCTCCTGCTCTTATCATTTTTCCCTTTACCCTCTGTTCCTGGTTAATGTAGGCGCAAGCATATCAGAAAACGGAAAAAGAATCACCCCCCCGATAGCAGCCTCGCCCAGGATTGCCATAAGAAGCCGGTCAAAACCCACTGCCACCCCCGATGAGCTTATGGGCGCATTCCGGCCTGCGGCCGGAACCGGGCTTTCCGGGGCTGCGCTATCGCTCCGGCCCCGCCCATCCGGGCGTGGCTGCTCCGCACCCCTCCAATCCCTTGCGCGCCCAGGGGCTGCCCGATTGCCCGTATAAAGGGCCATGAACCCCTCGTCTATCGCGTGGGGGACAATGGCCCCGCGCTTCAAGGCCGCCTCCTCACGAAAATACGCCGCGAGTTTTTCCGCACCGGTTTCCTCCGTAAAGCAGTTCGCGATTTCCATCCCCCCCGCGTACAGCTCCCAGCGCTCGTTCCAGGGGCTGTCGGGAATATCCCGCGCGAGGCAGCGGACCCCGCGCGGATAATCCAGAATGGCCAGAGGCCTGTCCTGAGGCAGCGCCGGTTCCACCGCGCCAACGAAAATGCGGTTAAAAGCCGCCTCCCAGGAGTCGCCCTCCTTTGCCGGAAGCCCCTTCCCAAGCGCCTCCCGCGTCAAGGCCTTTGCCGCGCCTGGGGCCTCCTCCGCGCAGCGCGGGGCGAAAGCCGCAAGATCCAGCCCCGCGTGCGCCCGAAAAACCTCCGCCATGCTCACGCGGCGGAAAGGCGGCCGAAGCCGCCCAAGGCCCTTCCCGGCCCCGGGGTCCGCAGGCAAAGCCGCCGCCGCATCGAGGACGCACCCAAAAAAATCCTCAGTCAACCGCAGCGAATCCAGATAGCCCGCGTCCACCGTATAGTATTCAAGAATCGTGAATTCCGGATTGTGCCGTTCCCCAAGCGACTCCGCGTTCCTGAAAGCCTTGCAAATCTGAAACATATTGCCAAACCCTTCCGCGAGAAGCCTCTTCATCCACAACTCCGGCGAAGGCGCAAGGTACATATCCCGCGCCCCCCGCCAGGGATGCTCAAAGCTCGTCCTGAAAACCTCAATAGCCGATTCGGGTATCAGCGCGGGCGCCAGAAGCGGCGTTTCCACCTCCAGGTAATTTCTCGCGAAAAAAAACGCGCGCACCGCCGCCGCCAGCATGCTCCTCGCGCGAATGCCATCAAACCTCATGCGGAAAGTATACAAAAGAAAAGCACGGAAAGAAAAGCTGCCTGCAGCAAAACAACCACCGGCCACGCGGAATAAGAAAACCACCGACCACACGGAAACCACAGACAACACCTCTTTTTCCCCTTCCCCCTGTCCGTAGCGTCAGCGCGGTCAGTGGTTCTCCTCATTTTTTGCAACTGTTCAGCCGGAGAAGAAAACCACCGACCTCACAGAAACCACAGACAAAAAAATTTTCCTCTTTTGTCCGTGAGGTCCGTGTTTAAAAATAACCTGTTTGTTCATTGATATTTCGGCGGGAAACAGGTATCATAGAGATCGGAGGCTATGTATGGCGTCAAACCGCGAGTACAAGGACAGCGTTTTCTCCCGTCTTTTCAGCAATCCGGGGGTTCTGAGGGAGCTGTACGGCGCGCTGGCCGGCGTGCGGCTGCCCCCCGAGGTGCCCA
>JAISXE010000088.1 GCA_031270615.1 Spirochaetia bacterium | reverse complement strand
TTCCGCGCCAAAAACCGGGCTTTCCGCTGCAATTCCTCAGCCCCTGCGGGGCTTGCGGGATTTCCGCTGCAATCCCTGGCGCCCCACGGGCTGACCTATGCCTTAACTTGTTGACAGTGATTGGGAAAGATGAAAAACCCCTCGCTCCTCATCCCTAATTCCTAATTTTATCCTCCCCCGTCCGCCTTCGCCAGTGGGGTCAGTGGTTCTCTTCCCCGGCTGGACGGCTGCCGAAAAGCAAGAAAGCCACAGGCCACAGCGGAAATACAGACTCCCGATAGAAATTCCTTGTTTCTTGTCCGTGTTGTCCGCAGTGTCCGTGGTAAATTTCTCTTTCTTCAGTCCAATCAGCTTGCTAGCCCCCGGCTGCCACCCTTTGGTTGATTTTCCGCCAGAGGGTGGTTCTGCTTATGCCCAGTTTTTCGCTCACCTGGGTCTTGTTGTAGCCCATTATTTCCTGGAGCATCACGATGAGCCATTCGTCGGACTCCCCGCTGATGTAATGGTGTTTTTGGAGGATCGCGTTAAAAAGGCGCTCCTCGCCAATGGCGCGGATAATACTCCTGGCAAGGTATTTGGGGTTGGACTCCGTGTTTTCGCCCAGGTAAAGCAAAAACCGCTCGCTCACGTTTTGCAGCTCCCGGATATTGCCGTACCATGTGTACTCCTTGATGACCCTCTTTACCGCCTCAGGCAGGGTTTTGAAAAACGGATACAGGCTGCCCCGCTGCTGCAAAAAGAACTCGAACAGCTCAATGGAATCGGCGTCCCGGTCCCGCAATGGCGGCAGGTAAAGCTCCAGGACGTTGAGCCGGTAGTACAAATCGGCCCTGAATTGGGTGTTTTGCAGGTTTGACAGGTCCTTGTTGGTCGCGGAGATGACCCGCACGTCCACGGGAATTATTCGGTCCCCTCCCACATGCCGTATTTCGTGTTCCTGCAGCACCCGCAGCAGGCGGCTCTGGAGGGGCATGGAAAGCTCCCCGATTTCATCAAGGAACATGGTTCCCCGGTTGGCGAATTCAAACAGGCCCTTTTTGCCCCCCTTCTTGCTGCCGGTAAAAGCCCCCTCCTCATAGCCAAACAGTTCCGATTCCAGCAACGGCTCCGGCAGGGCCGCGCAGTTTATCGCGATAAACGGCTCGTTTTTGCGGGAGCTTTCGTTGTGGATGCTTTGGGCGAAGATTTCCTTGCCTACTCCGGTTTCGCCCAGGATTATGACATTGCTGTCCGCCTTGGCAATCAGCCGGGCCTCCGCCTTTACCCTTTGCAGGTACTCCGAAGAACCCAGAATATCCTTGAAGCGCATTTTTGCCACAAAGCCCCGGCCCCTGTTTTCTTCCTGCTGTTTCTTCCGGTAATCGTATTGTTTCTGTATGATCTCCGACACGTTTGAGAGAAAACAGACGGATCCGATGATATTTTGCGATCTCCCGGTCAATTGCAGCCATTTGTGGAATATCGGCTCGCCGTGGATTTTCCGCACCTCGGTCAGCTCGCTCAGGTTTTGGTCCCTGAAATCGCGGTAGCTGCCGTCTATAAACAGGTCTTCCGCCCGCTGTCCCTTGCCGTTTTCGGCCTTGTCGCCCCCTCCGTGGAAGAACTGCCGGGCGGCCTTGTTTGTTTCGATGACGAGGCCCTCGGAATTGACCAGAACCAGCCCGTTTGGGCTGTTGTGGATCACCGCCTGGGCAAACTGGTTGTACTCGTTTTGCCGCCGGATTTGCATGGCAATCATCTTGGCGTCCCGGAACGCGACCAGCACCGACTCCTCGCCGGGATATATCAGGACATGGTTGAAGCCGAGCTGCATCGCCATGTTTATCGGGAAGGCGGTGCCGATTATCACTTCGCCCCTGTGGGCCAGCATTTGCTCCCGCAAATCGTCTTCCGTGTCGTAGATGATGTTGGTGTAGGCAATCCGCTCCTTGTCCAGCCACGACAGCAGCGCGGGATCGACCGAGCGGCGGTAGGAACAGAAGGCCACCTTCCCGCCATAGACGGAGGCCTTGTCAATCGCGGCAAGATAATCGTAGGCGGTAAGCCGGTATTCGACCACCGGGATATTGCAGTGTTCCTGGGCGATATTGGCATTGGACCCGCCGGCAATGATGACCTCGCATCCCTTTTCTTCCGCGATGTGCAGTTTGTTCATAATATCCGCTTCGTGGAATTCCAGCAGGGCGCCTTCCAGAATCGTGAATTCGACTTCGGGGTCCGAGTATTGGGATAGTACCTGTTTTACCAGCTTGTCCAGGGTTTTATAGGTCAGACAGTGGATTTTATAAGGAATCATGGTGCCACCCCTCCACCCTCATCACAATACCATCGAAGCGCGAGATCTGTCAACAAAAATAAATTTGCGGCTGTAAAGCGCAGAAAATGTTTCAACAGTGGAATTTTGGCGGTTTTTGAAACATTTGAGATTCCCTGCCCCGAAACGCCCGGCACGCGCTTCCCCCGTGCGGCGGGCGGACAGAAGCGTTTCCGCGCCCCTCCGGGCCGAAAGGGCGGGGCCTTTGCCGGGGAAGGCCGGAACCGGGTTCAAGCGGCGGCTTTGGTCCTCTTGGCCCGGTATTTGCTATAAAATACAAGGCCCAAGGGGCGTCTTGTCCCATTGGGAGATTATCCATTGCAAAGGGGGAAGTGTATGGCTGTTGTGTCACTGTTTTTTTTAGTGTTTGCTGTAGTGTTGGGTTTCGTGCGGAAAAGCAACCCCGGATTTATCGCTATGGGGTTGGCGCTTATTTTAGGGCTTCTGGGAAAGATCGGCGCAGGCACCATTACCAGCGGGTTTCCCACCAGCCTGTTTGTGACCCTTTTGGGGGTCATGCTGCTTTTCAGCATTTCGCAGGAGAACAAGACCCTGGAATGGCTTGCCCGCCGGGTTGTGTCATTGGCCGGCAAAAGAACCTTTCTTATCCCGATCATCGTGTTTGTGTTTAATACGGTCCTGGCGGCCATCGGGCCGGGCACCATCCCTGTCATGAGCCTTATGGCGGTTTTTACCTGTTCCCTGGCCGCGGAAATGCAGATTTCCCCGGTTTTGCTCGCCGCGGTCAATGTGCTGGGTGCCGCCGCCGGCGGTATCTCTCCCATTGCCCCCACGGGTATCCTGGGGCTTGAGCTGGCCGCCAAGGCGAATCTTCCGGGAATAGTGCCCTCCACCTATTTCATCAACAGCATTATCGCCCAGACCGTGTATTTCATTGTCATCTACATCGCGCTCGGCGGTTACAAAATGAAGTCCAATGTGGATGTCAGCACCATCAAAATCGAAAAGATCAACAAGAACCAGATTTACACCCTGCTGGGCATGGCGGTCATGGTCGTGGTGGTGGTTTTCATGAAACAGAATGTGGGCCTGGTGGCGTTCACCGTTGCCATGGTTCTGCTGATACTCCGGGCAGCCGACGAAAAAAAGGCGATAGCGGGGGTCCCCTGGGCAACCCTGATTCTTGTATGCGGCGTCAACATGCTTATGGCCATGATCATCAAACTTGGGGGCATCAAGCTTCTTTCGGACGGGCTGGCAACATTGATGACTTCCTTTAGCGCGCCGGGCATCCTGGGGCTTACCTCGGGTATCATGTCCTGGTTCAGTTCGACTTCCGGCGTGGTCATGCCCACCCTTATTCCCACCATCCCCGGAATCATGGAGAACGTCGGCGGGCTTTCGGCTTTGGTGCTCCTTTCCGCGGTGACGAACAGCGCCCATGTCGCGGGCACCAGCCCGCTTTCCACCGGCGGCTCCCTGGGACTCGCCGCTTATGCGCAGGTCGCCAAACCCACGGCGGAACAGCAGCTTAAACTGTTTGTCCAGCTTTTCTTCGTTTCGGCGGGCGGCGTGGTGGTCGTCTCCTTAGTCGCGATGTTTGGCATTTACGGCCTGTTTTAGAATTAAGTGAGGAGTGGGGAAAACCACGGACGGCACGGACTGGCAGAAGGCAGGAATTTCTATCGATACGCCAAGTCCGTGTTTTTCCGTCTTCTCCGTGAGGTCAGCGGTTGAATTTTTGTATTTTACGGCTTTGCTAGCAGTGTCGAATAATCAGGATGGATGTTTTTAAGGAGGGGAGAATGGGCAAAACGATGTCTGAAAAGATCCTGGCCCGTGCCGCGGGGCGGGACTCGGCCCGCGCAGACGATATTTTTTGGGTGAATATCGATAAGGCGATGATGGACGATATTCTGGGCCCGCGCCTGGAAATAGCCGACCGGCTGAAGGAAATCGGCCCTGCGGTTTGGGACCCGGAAAAAGTGGTGATAATTTCGGACCATTACACGCCTCCCGCGAATGAGAAGCAGGCGAATATCGTTAAATACACGCGGGAGTGGGCAAAAGAGAACGGCTGCAGGCATTACTATGAGTTTGACGGCCCCTGCCACCAGGTGATGGTGGAAAAGGGCCATGTTCTGCCGGGGGAGGTTATCGTGGGAACCGACTCCCACACCTGCATGTACGGCGCCCTGGCCGCCTTTGGCACCGGCATCGGTTCCACGGAGATGGCGGGGGTGCTTGCCACGGGGCAGACGTGGCTGAAGGTGCCCCGGACGGTCAAGGTGGAGTGGAACGGCGCTTTGGGTCCCCTGGTGATGGCGAAGGATGTGTCCCTTAAGAGCATAGGCGCCATGGGGCACAGCGGCGCCACCTACAAGACGGTTGAATACTGCGGTTCCACCATCCGGGGGCTTCCTATGGACGAGCGGCTCTGTATCACCAACATGGCGGTCGAGGCGGGCGCCAAGGCCGGCCTTATCGGGTATGACGGTATTACCGCGGCATACCTTTCGGAGAGGGGCATACAGGACGGCGGGTTTGAATGGGTGAATCCTGACGCGGACGCCGAGTATTGCGCCGCCTTCACCTTTGATGCCGCCGCCCTTGAACCCCAGGTCGCGCGCCCCCACGAAGTGGACAATGTTTGCGATATCAAGTCCCTGGAAAAGATCGAATTGCAGCAGGTGTATATCGGTTCCTGTACCGGCGGCAGAATGACCGATATTGAGGCCGCCGCAGGGATACTCAAAAACAGGAAAGTCGCGAAGGGCGTGCGGCTGCTTGTTTCGCCGGCCTCCAAAGAGGTCTATGCGCAATGCCTCAAGGCGGGGCTGCTTGAGGTTCTGTCTGAGGCGGGCGCGGTTATCCTGGCCGCCACCTGCGGGGCCTGTTTGGGGGTGCATTCCGGGGTTCTTGGGGAAGGCGAGGCCTGCATATCCACAACAAACCGCAATTTCTGGGGACGCATGGGCAGCAAAAGCTCCAACGTGTACCTGGCTTCCCCTGCTTCGGCGGCGGCTTCCGCCATAGCCGGAAGGATCGTTGATCCCCGGACAATCTGACCAAGGAGGCATTTATGAAAGAAGGGAATGTGTGGAAATACGGCGACAATATCAACACCGATATTATTTCGCCGCCGCAATATATGGAACTGCAGATTGAGGAAGCAAAAAAATATACCATGGCAACGGTCGATCCCTCGTTTGCATCGGGGTATGAAAAGGGGGATTATTTCGTGGCGGAGCACAATCTTGGTTCGGGTTCCAGCCGCGAAACGGCGCCGCTGATGCTCAAGGCCCTGGGGGTGAAATTCCTGATAGCCATGGACTATGCCAGGATTTTCTACCGCAACTGCATCAATGTGGGGCTTTTGCCCATCGAGTGCGCGGAAACGGACAAAATCAAGCCCGGCCACACGATTGATCTGGATTACCGGAACGGGAAGATCTTAAACAAAACAAGCGGCGAGACCTATGAATGCAGCAGGATTCCCCCGCACATCACGGAAATTGCCGATTGCGGCGGCCTGATTGGGTATATCAAGGCGAAAAAGAAGTAACAGGCAAGAATTTGGGCGCGTTCCCGCCGAAGGCGGGAACCGGGCTTTCCGCTGCAAGTCCTCGGATTTGCCGCCGCAAATCCTGCGGGCTTTCCGCTTCAATCCCTCGCGCGGACGAAAAAAAAGAATGAGGAATTAGGAACGAGGAATTAGGAATTAGGAAACCCCTCGCTCCTCAT
>JAISXE010000358.1 GCA_031270615.1 Spirochaetia bacterium | reverse complement strand
AAAAATCTGTCCGGGTGCGGTTTTTGCCCTGGCAAAAACCGCACCCGGAAATTGCGGGAAACCGCGTGATAGCCCACAGGGTTCTCCCGGTTATGCGGCAACCTGCCTGGATGCAGCGCGATTGCCTGCAATCGCGGTCGCGGTTTATCGGCCTTTCGCGATTTCCTGATTGCAACCACTGGGCGAAGCCCCGCAAAATCACGCACTTTCCGTGATTGCTGTGCCGGGTGATCAGTGGTCTCTCTTATTCTGTTGTGCAAGGCGGGGAATAATTTGGGGATAGGCTATAAGAATAATAAAATTATTGGTATAATAATTATTGAAAGATTCTAAAGGCCATTTTATGAAATCAGCGGGGGAACTGTTTTATGGAAACGCGGTTTTTTGGTAATGGTATTGTAGAAATAATCGATGGCGAAATCCTTGTAAAAGAGGCGGATGATGTTTTTAGTCTGCTCTTTGCGAATAATTGCTCTACGATACTACTCAGGAGGGAGAATTTTATAAATGATTTTTTCAATTTGTCGACCGGAATTGCCGGGGAAATATTGCAGAAATTCTCCAATTATAATAAAAGGATGGCAATTATCGGGAATTTTGATGATATAAAAAGCAAACCATTAAAGGATTTCATTTATGAAAGCAATAGGACAAAGCAAATAATATTTGTAAAGACACTGGAAGAGGCATTGAAAATATTTAAGGAATAAGATGGGAAAGAAAACCACTGGCCGCGCAGACAAAATACGGAAAATTGCTTTCCCGCCCGGATGGCCGACGTCCTACAGCGTTTCCTTTGCGTCGATTTTTGCCGTGATGAATTCCACAAACCCGTCCAAAGGCAGGTTGTTCATCTGCCCGCCTTCCCGGGTGCGCACGGATACCGCGCCCGCCTGCTGCTCGTTCCCGCCGACGACAAGCATGTAAGGAACCCTCTGCGCCTGCGCGCTGCGGATTTTCGCGTTCATGCGGGAGTCGGAGAGGTCGGCCTCGGCGCGCAGGCCCCCGGCGCACAGGCTGCGGGAAACCCCGGCGGCGTAATCGTAGAAGGGCGGGGCAACGGGAATAACCACGGCCTGCACGGGCGCAAGCCACACGGGGAAAGCGCCGCCGTAGTGTTCGGTAAGGACGCCGAAGAAGCGTTCCAGCGAACCCAAAAGCGCGCGGTGTACCATGAAGGGGCGTTTCTGTTTTCCGCTTGAGTCAACGAAACTCATATCGAAGCGCGCCGGTTCGTTGAAGTCGAACTGTATCGTGGTCATCTGCCACTCGCGGCCCAGGGCGTCCTTGATTTTCAGGTCGATCTTCGGCCCGTAGAAAGCGCCGCCGCCTTCGTCGATTTCAAAGGAAAGCCCTTCGGCCTGTATCGCTTTTTTGAGGGACTCGATAGCGATGTTCCAGTCGGAGTCCTCGCCCACGGAGCTTTTCGGCTTGGTCGCAAGGTAGGCTTTTATATCCTTAAAGCCGAAGTCCTTCCAGATGCGCAGGGAAAAGCGCAGCACCTCAAGGATTTCGCTTTCAATCTGATCGGGCGAGCAGAAAATGTGCGCGTCGTCCTGGGTAAAACCGCGCACGCGCAGAAGCCCGTGCAAAACGCCGGACCTCTCGTAGCGGTACACGGTGCCCAGCTCCGCCCAGCGCAGGGGAAGGTCGCGGTAGGAGCGGGTCGACGTTTGGTAAATCAAAATATGGAAGGGGCAGTTCATCGGTTTGATATAGTAGTCCTGGTTGTCGATTTCCATGGGCGCGTACATGTTTTCCCGGTAGTGCCCCAAGTGGCCGGAGGTCTGCCACAGCCAGGAACGGCCGATATGCGGGGTGTACAAAAGCTCGTAGCCGTTCTTCCGGTGCTGGTCCCGCCAATAGTCCTCGATGGTTTGCCGGATGCGCCCCCCCTTCGGGTGCCAGTAAATAAGGCCCGGACCGGCCTCCTCGTGGGTGGAAAAAAGGTCAAGCTCCTTGCCCAGCCGCCGGTGGTCGCGTTTTTCGATTTCCTCAAGCCTGGCAAGGTAGTCCTTCAAATCCTGCCCGGAAAGCCAGGCCGTGCCGTAGATGCGCTGAAGCATTTTGTTTTTTTCGTCTCCACGCCAATACGCGCCCGCGATGGAAAGCAGCTTGAAGGCCCCGGGGTTCAGATCCTTCGCCGACTCCACATGGGGGCCCCGGCACAGATCGGTGAAATGCCCGGAGGTGTATATGCTCACCTCCTCCCCTTCGGGGATGGCGTCTAACAGTTCCAGTTTATAGGGCTGTCCGGCGAAACGCTCCCGCGCCGCTTCCCGGGAAATAACTTCCCGCGTGAAAGGCACGCCCTCCTGCATGATGGAGCGCATATATTCCTCAATCGTGCCCAGATCCTCATTCGTAAGATTCCTGGGCAAATCAAAGTCGTAGTAGAAGCCGTTCTCGATAGCCGGCCCGATGGCGATCTTGGCGTCCGGGAAAATGCGCAGCACGGCCTCCGCCATGATATGCGAGGTCGAATGCCGCGCCACCTCAAGTTTTTCTTTCTGTTCCATGCAATCCTGCCTTATGCGGGTTACTCCGGTCCCGATCACCACCGCCGAACCAGCATAGAAAAACAGCGCATGCTTGTCAAGCAGGCAATTTTTGCCCTGGCAAAAATTGCCCCCGGAAATTGCGGGGAAATCGCGTGATAGCCCCCAGTGTTCTACCGGCTATACAACAACCTGCCTTAATGTAGCGCGATTGCCCGCAATCGCACGCCCGGTTTACCGGCATCCCGCGATTTCCCTGATTGCAGCCACAGGGCGAAGCCCCGCAAAATCACGCAATTTCCGTAATTGCCCTGCCGGGGGCTGGTCACGATTTTGCAAGGCAAAATCGTTGCTCGCCCATGCAACCAGGCTGGTCGCGATTTGCTTTAAGGCCGTACAAGCAGGCCGTGGGCTGAAAGCCCCGTGTTGGTGAAACAGAACGGTCTGCCGCCCATGCAACCTGACAGGTCCCGCGTGTTTACAATTCCGCTTGCCATAAGTTTAAACTTGGAATTGCTGCCCTCACCCTCTCTTTATGGGCGTATTCAATTTGATCGAGGTGTGTTGCGATTGTATCAAAAAATATAAAACGGTGGAGCAGGCGGAAACCCTTTCCGTACTCTGGATACGCTGAATTAATGCCGCCACTCATTCCTGGCTTTCCCTTTTCTTAGGCTTGACAAATATATGCAAACATAGGACAGTTGGAACCATGTTGTGCATGGTTTTTGTGCATAAAAAGGGCTAACATGAAGGTCAGCCACCAGAAACTCGCGGACGCCTTGGGTTTGTCGCAATCGACTGTTTCGCGGGCTTTGAACGGGAATACCAGGATCAGCGAGGCGACGCGGAACCTGGTGCGGGGCAAGGCGTATGAGATGGGTTACTTTGACGACGCGCT
>JAISXE010000354.1 GCA_031270615.1 Spirochaetia bacterium | reverse complement strand
ATAGGCCCCTGAAAAAACTGGTCGCTTCCCACCAGGCCGCCCAGGGCGTCCGTGCCGTACATGAGTCCCCAGCCTATGGCCCAATACACGATGGCGCCAAAGCAAAAGTCCATCAGGTTTTTCATGGTGATGTTGGTGGCGTTTTTCGCGCGGGTAAGGCCGGTTTCAACGCAGGCAAAGCCCGCCTGCATGATGAATACCAGAATGGCCCCCAGGAACAACCAGACCGTGTCCAGCGAGAACCCCAGCGTTTCGGCGTCTTCCGCGAAGAGGGATCCCCCCACGCACAGAAGAACAACTACCAAAACAGTTAATTTTTTTCGCACTTTTTCTGTCCTCCTAATTTGATGTACCCACTTAAAAGCATAAACCGTGCCAAGATTCCAGAAACCGGGAGAAAAAAAATTATTCATTTGCCCATAAGGACTTAGCTCTTTGTTTTTTTTGCCTGGTCCGTCACGGGAAGGGAGAAAGCGTGTTTTTATCCTACTAATTCGTATGAATATGCTGTTATGATTACATTTAGGTAATAAAATCAGGGCCAAACCGTCATTTTTCCCCGCGTGATGTCCCGCAGGGTGTCCATAAGGCCCTCCCCGTCTTCCCCGGCAAAAAACGCGAGCGTGGCCTCTTCCGCGAAGTTTTCCTCCTCGATGCGGCAGCCCTGCCTGGAAAGCTCCCGCCGCACGCTTTCCAGGAACCCAAAGGGCACGCTGATTTTGCGGCGTTTTTCCGCCCGCAGGGGAACGCGGGGCGCAAGCTCCAGGACGTTTTTGCAGCAGGCGGAGTAGGCCCGCGCCAGGCCGCCCGTTCCGAGTTTGACGCCGCCGAAGTAGCGGCTGACGGTCACAAGGGCGTTGCGCAGGCCGCTGCCCCGCAGCACTTCCATGACGGGACGCCCCGCGGTTCCTTTTGGCTCGCCGTCGTCGCCTAGCCCTGCTGTTTCCGAGGCGGGCGGCCCCACGAGAAAGGCGAAGACCACATGCCGCGCGCCCGGGTGCAGGCTTTTTTCTTCTTTTACGGCCTCACGCGCCTCCTTTGCCGAAAGCACCTTCCTGAGCGTCCCGACAAAGCGGCTTTTGCGGATTTCTATTTCCACCCGTGCCTGCCCGGCGGGTTCAAAACACTCCGACCGCGCCACGGATTTTTCATCCCTTGCCAACAGTGTCTAGTCCTGGCGGAGTTTTTCGGGGGCCACCAGGCCAACCAGGCGGCGGGCGGCGAGTTTCCCCGGATCAAAGATGGGCGCGAGAAAATCGTGGGGGTTCACGGCCAGGGGGAGTTCCGTGCAGCCGAGGATGACCGCTTCCGCGCCGCGGTCCAGCAGTTTGAAGGTTTCGTAGAGCAGGATGCTCCGCGCCTTGGCCTGCACCGGATCGGAATGGACTTTTATGCCGAACTCTTTTGAATAGATGGCTTCGTGTATCCGCTCCCGGCCCTGGAACTCGGGCTCCATCAGGGAGAAGCCCTCGTCTTCCCTGAAATACTCGTGGTAGACCCCGCTCGCGTAGGTGCCCTTGGTGGCAAGGTAGCCGATGCGGCGAAGCCCCGGCATGGTTTTTTTTACCTGGGCCGTGCAGGTTTCAAGCATGTTGACGATTTCGAGGTTGGGGAGTTTTTCCCTCACCATGGCGGTAAACGGATCGAAGATGCGCTTTGAGTGGGCGGTGTTGCAGGCGACGCTTGCGTATTTCACGCCGATGGCCTCAAGCCGCCTCGCGCACTCGAACATCCCGAAGGCCGGGTTCTCCTGTTCGTTTTCCAAAAGGTATTCGGTCCTGTCGGGGATGAGCGCCGGGCAGGAAATCAAAACCGTGCTGAGGTGGTCCTGGTCCCGCGCGATGATGGTATTGTTGAGGATGTTCCTGAAAAAATCGAGGCCCGCGTAGGGTCCGACCCCGCCGATGACCCCGATGAGGGGGTTTTCACTGCTGCACATTTTTGCGGCTCCTATTTTGTGGACAAGACATACACGCCGTTCCAGTCCCGCCCGGGCGGATTCTTTTTGTAGCCCACGCACCTCTCGTGCATGAGTTTGCTCGGCGTGTCCTGGGGGCGGTATTTTATCACTGTCCTGAAATACTGCGCCGCCTGGTCCCATTTCTGCTCAAAATAGAACTTCAGGCCCTCTTCGTAATACCTGAACAGTTTGCGTATGGTTTTTTCGATGTCGTCCTTCTCCGAATACAGCTCGTAAATCGTGAAGCCCCCGATGCGCCCGGCAACGGATATTTTGTCCAGCATCCGAAACTCAAACTGCTCGTGGCACTGCTTCCAGGTGTTCTGGCTCGCGATAATCTTGGTCCCGTAGATTTTGTTGATGCCCTCAAGGCGGCTTGCCACGTTCACATGGTCGCCGATCACCGTGTAGTTAAGCCTCTCGGCATAGCCCATGTTGCCCACGATGACTTCCCCCGTGTGGATGCCCATCCGGGTGTAGAAAGGGGACTTGCCTTCGTTTTCCCATTTGCGGAAGACGGAACGGAGCGTCTTCTGGATTTGGACCGCGCTGCGGCACGCGCTCGCGGCGTGCTGGCTGCTGAACACCGGAGCGCCCCAAAAGGCCATAACCGAGTCGCCGATATATTTGTCAATGGTTCCCTTGTTTTCGATGATGGACTTCGAGAGGGTTTCAAAATACATGCACAAATCGCGCACCAGGTCCTCGGGGTCCTTTTTTTCCGATATGGAGGTGAATTTGGCAATGTCGCTGAAAAACATGGTAAGCTCCCGCTTCTCGCCCCCTATTTCGGCGTTTATTTCTTCGTTTATAAGTTTGGCCACCAGGTCGGATGGCACATAACGCCTGAAATTCCTCAGGCCCTGGCGCATCCCGTCAAAGGATTCCTGCATGTTGAGGATTTCCAGGAACCGCGTGTTGACGTTGATATCCGAATCCAACTGCAATTCCCGCACTTTGGACATCTCCTCGGAGAGGACGCGCATCGGCGTGGCTATCGCTTTCGAGAGCAGCGAGCTGCACAGGATGATGAGCGCCAGGATGCCGATGGAAACCAGCGTGACCTGGTACAGGCTCTTTCTCACATTCCCGGTAATATCGTTTTCGGGAATGATAATGCCCAGCGAAAGCTCCAGGCCGGCCCCAATGGTGATGGGGGAAAGGATGGACCTGAAACTTTCGCCTTTGTAGGCAATGGTCTGCAGCCCGCTTCCCCGTTTTAAGGTTTCGTTCAGGATAAACCGCTCGGCCTCTTCGGGATAGGCGTTGATGTTCCTGATGCCGTATACCGTGCTGCCGCCCTCGGGAGCGGCCTCAAAGAGTTTTTCCAGGTCGGCCTCCGTCTGTGCCTGAATCGCCACAAGGTTCTCCTGTTTGTCGACAAGGACAAGGCGCGTGCCGGGCGTCGGCCGTATGGTTCCCAGGAATCTGGACAGCTCGTCCACGGAAATATCGATGGAGCTTATCCCCTCAAGCTCGCCCTGCGTCGTGTAAATAGGCGCCGCGCAGGTAAAGCCCGGCAGGTGGTTGGTGGCGAAGATATACACCGGCGTCCAGATCATGGAGCGGGCTTCTACCGCGCTTGTGTACCATATCCGTTTGCGCGGGTCGTAGCCGCTGTCCGCCGGGCTTGTGGTGTTCGGGTTGGCCCCGTAATGGGCGGTATTGGAGTGTTCCCAGCGTATGTGTATCTGGTTTCCGTCGTTGTTCACAAAGCGCCGCGAGAAGGTTCCGTCGTCCATCCTGTTGAGCATGACAAGGTTGCCCGCCGTGTCGGAATAATAGACCATCCTTGACTGGGGGTATATCCTCATCAGCTCGGTGTAATACTCGAAGGTCCTCTCGCGGCTCTGGGCGTTGCCTATCGGGTCGGTAAAATACCTGCGCAGGATAAAAGCGAGGCTTTTGTTGGTGTTCTCGACAGGATCGAAATAATTCAGGGTCTTGTTGCTTACCGAATTCCGTATTTCCGTGATTAAGGATTCCGAAAGCTCCCGGGCGTTTTTTTCCGAACTGACCCACATGAAAACGAGGATGATGAACGCGGTAACGCTAAGGAAAAAAGCGTTGATAAAAATGATGCCGTGCAGGACGCGCAACTGCGAGAACCATTGTTTTTTAACCGCCATGCCCATTCTCCCCATTCCTGCCGCCAGGAAATTCTTTTATCGTGACCTGCGCCGTTTTGTTCTGCCGCCGATCCGCGACAACCGCGGTTGCCGCCACATTCGCGTACACCAGGAGCAGGGTCCTGAAGGGGTCTATTATCGGATCTATGGCCATCAGGATGACCAAAACCGCCTCGACGGGGAGGCGCAAAGGGACAAGGGCGATGCTTATCACGGAAATGGTGACAATCCCGGACGCGCCCGCCGTCGCGGTGCCGGCCAGGATTATTCCGATAAAAATCACCACATAGCTCATCAGCCCCAGGTCCGTTTCGTAAATTTGCGCCACGAAGAAGACGGCAATGCCAAAGTAAAAAATATTCCCGAAGCGGCCCAGCGTCATGCCGAGGGGCAGGGTCAGGTTTATCTGGTTTTTGTCAAAGCCCATGTCCCGCTCGAGGCAGGTAATGGCGCTGGGCAGAACCGCCATGGAATTGCGCGTGGCCAGGGCAAGCATGGCCGGCTCGAACACGAAGGAAAGCACCTTCAGGGGATTCCTGATTCCCGAACGCTGCCAGATGACCATGGTGCAAAGCACAAACAGGACCCCCGTGCCGATGCAGTACAGGACGATGAACTTCGACATGGCCGTGAATACCTGGATGCCGACCTCCGCTATCTGCCCGGCCATGAGGCAGACAAGCCCGAAAGGAAGCAGGTACAGCGAGGCGCCGACCAGTTTCTGGAAAGCCTCGAAAAGCGCCGAAAGAAAATTGATCAGAAACGCCGCCGACTCGTTTTTCAGAAAACCTATGGCGACGCCAAAGGTTATGGAAAAGAAAACAACCGCCATGGTGCTTCCCAGGGAAAGGGCCGAAAAAATGTTCGCCGGAACCATGCTGGTAAAAAACACGGCAAGGCCCTCCTCCCGCGCCGCCGCAGGCAGCATGGCGCCGGAGAGGGTAACCTCAAGGGCGCCCGTCTGGGGGCCGGAGGAAATAAGGCTGGTCAGCACCCCGCGGGTGCTTTTATCAAGACCGGCGCCCGGCTGCCCCAGGGCGCCCACAAGCATCGCCGCGGCGGCGGTGATAACAATGCCCGACACAAACACAACGACGATTCTCCTTATGTAGCCCTCGCCGCTCCTGCTGCGCATCAGCCTGGCCAGGCTGGAGGCAATGGCGGTAATGATGATGGGGATGACCGTCATCTGCAAGTAAAACAGGTATATCTGCCCAGGCACGGCAATGGTTTTCGCGAAATTCCCCATTCCGAGGAAGGCGGAAATCGGGGCGTTGCACAGGCCGATAAGGCTCCCGACAGCGACCGAAGCCAAGATAACAAGCGGGTGCTTGAGCAGCGCCGCGCGCCTCCTCATATACCGCCCCCCTGCCCGAAATGCTTTTTCACGATCCGGCCCACCGTAAGTTCCTCGCTGTTCTGCAAAAGATACTCCTCCAAAAACGTGTTCAGCCACGCTTCCAGCAGGGGGGCCTCGTGCGAGACCGCCATCGCGATGGGGTCCTGCGTGTCGTTGATGAACACGGGCTTCATCAGTATGGCGGAGTTCTCCCGCGTCTCGTTGACGATGAGGATCTCCCCCTCGTCCCGGTAAACGGCGAGGACGGCGCCGGCAAAAAGCGCGTCAACGCATTCCCCCCAGGTGGCATAGGTTTTGACAAGCGCGTTGGGAAAGTTGACCCCGGCATAACCGACATACGAGGAATTTTCTATGACGGCCATGGTGCCGGTAAACCGCCGTATGAACAGGGGCAGGTTGTCTTCGGAGCTTACCTTGGCGAGTTCCAGCCGGTTCAGAAGCAGCGCCTGCCTGAACGTTATATAGGGGCGCGTAAAGCGCACCAGCGCCGATCTCCGCGTGGTGCGGCTGAGTTTGCTCAAAGCCACATCAACCTCCTTGCGGACCACCTTCAGCACAACGCCGTCGAAACTCGTGGCCTCGCGGTTAAAAACAGCCCGGACCCCCAGGCGGTTGGCTATGCTGTAGGCGAGCTCCACGTCCAGGCCTATCAGGCGCCCGGTCTGTTCGTCCTTGTAGAAAAAAGGTTTTTGATCGGCGGCGGTCATTCCGAATACGATGCGGCCCCGCTCAAGGATGGTCCGCATCTCTTTGGGGTATGATCGGAGCCCCGTCATAGCCACAGAAGAACGCTGTTTGTTTTCCTCTTCGAGCTGCCGGACAACCGCAAGCGGGCCAGGCGCGGAAACCTGCTCCGGCAACGGCACTTCCGCGCGCCGCCCGCAGGAAAGAAGCACGGCCGCGCACAGCGCCAGCCGCCACAGATATTTTATGCCCCGCATTTTCCTCCCCCGCGCCGCCCGGCTATGGTTTGAATATTCCCCCCGAACCCCAGGTATCGAACTCCTGGATGTTCAGATACATGCGCGGAATCTCAAGCCCAAGTTCCCTGCCGAGCATCCCGAACACTTCCTTTGTGAATTCCTTTTTGATCCCCGTTTCCGTCCTGCCGAAAAGCCGCACCTCGATAAAAGCGCAGGGCGCCTCTTCGCCCGCGCGATACATCGTGTGGCCGTCCGAAAAATCCACAAGCAGGCCGGCCTCCGTCTTTGTGGGAATCATGGCGATAAGACGGCCAAACTCGCTCTTGACCCTCTCCTTCTGGACCGCGCTCAACCTGAGCGAGGTGTTGATAAGAACATACGGCATAATCTCCTCCTGCTGTTTTCAGGCCATGGTACCCCAAAAAACCGTTTTCGGGCAAGAGGCCGCCGCGTCCCGCCAGCAATTCCGATTTCAAAACGAAAAACACAAGAGCCTTTCCAAAAACCCATTTATAATTTCACTCCGATTCGGAATTTTGGCGCATTTGCGGCGTAAAACGCCGCAAACCGGGCTTTTCGCTCCAATCTTTTGGCTAAAGCCAAA
>JAISXE010000347.1 GCA_031270615.1 Spirochaetia bacterium | reverse complement strand
GTCGCCTTTATATACGACAGAACCGTTTTTGGGCCTCTCGCCCTGTTGCCGGGTGGGCAAAGACACGCCCTGATGGGCGTGCGTTTATTTCGGCGTGCGCAGTCCGTGTTGTCCGTGGTCAATTTTTGCCTTTGTGTACTATGCGTTATTTAAGGATAAGCTCTAAGTTCTCCGGCATTTATTCCTGTTTCCGGTTTCGCGCTTTTATACCTGATTGCTTCGGGGTTGTTGCCTGTAAGAGCCTGTTTAAAATCTTATAAAGCCCTCCCGGTCGCGCAAGACGCCGCTATGCGGCACGCGAAAGCGTGTTCGTCTTGCAGGCCACATGGCGAGATCCCGTAAAAAAGCAGATGGAAAATACGGGCGGCAGGGCGATTGGGGCGGAAGGCCAGCCCTCGGGCCGCGCAAGGGATTGTAGCGGAAATCCCGCAGGATTTGCATGGGCAAATCCGAGGAATTGGAGCGGAAAGCCCGGTTTGCGGCGTTTTACGCCGCAAATGCGCCCAAATTCCGAATCGCGGCTTCGCCAAATTTATCTTGACAAACCCTGCGGCTGGTCATAGAATACTCTGGTATTACCAATTTTGGGGATTGCGTATGGATGCGCGGGGAATCGACATGGACACGCTTTTTGACGAAATACAGCCGCAATCGCGGTCGCGCCAGATTGTGGAGAAAATCCGCGGGGCGATAGAGGGCGGGACTCTCAGGCAGGGCGACAAGCTTCCGCCGGAGCGTGACCTGTGCGTCCAGTTGGGTGTTTCGCGCACGTCCCTGCGGGAGGCCATGCGTATTCTGGAGGCCTACGGCGTGGTGGAACCAACCCGGGGCGGCGGCACCTACGTCACCGACAAATTCAGCGAGAACGTGTTTGAGTTTCTTGGCTTCGGGAAAAAACTGAGCCGGCAGAATTTCAAATACCTTCTGAACGCCCGGAAAATCCTTGAGGTGGGGGCCGTGGAGCAGGCCCTGGGGCCGGACGGCGCCGCGCAGACCGGGGGGGGGCCGGATCCCCGGAGCCTGGAAAGTCTTGTTGACGAACAGACGAAAGAAGAAGACTTTGCCCGGCTTGGGGCGCTGGACGCGCGCTTCCACGAACAGCTTGTTGCCATGTCCCGCAACCCCATCCTTGCCGCTTTTTACCGGATGATCCACGCGATACTGCTCCAGGGGACAACCCAGGTAATCGCGTATCCGCCTTCGCGGCGGATCGTGCTGCACGACCATAGAAAAATCGCGCGGGCCTTTGTGGGGCGGGACAGGAAAGCCTGCGTCCGGGCGGTGTGCGATCATTTGAAAAAGACCGAGACCCTTATCGAAAAATATTTGCCTAAGGAGGACTGATATGCCCATTTCCCAATTCATAGACCCTGCGGAGGTCCGCAAACCCGGCGTCCTGCGCGTTCCCGAAATCCCCGTGAACGCCTATCAGAAAAAACTGAAAAACGTGCGCGGGGAATTCCCCGATGCGGAGCTCCTTGCCATGTTCGGCGACATGCGCCTCATCCGCGAGTTTGAAAACATGGTGCAGGGCGTGCGGACCGTAAAAAACTACAACGGCGTCGAATACTCCTACACGGGCCCGGCCCACCTGTCCCAGGGCCAGGAAGCCGCCGCGGTGGGCCAGGCCTACGCCCTGGACCTCGACGATTACACCTTCGGCACGCACCGCAGCCACGGCGAGGTGCTGTCCCGGGGGCTTTCCGCGATACGGCGGCTGGACGAAACGAAACTCTACAACATCATGAGGGACTTCCGCGGCGGGGCGCTGCTGCGCGGCGCGGAAAAAATCACCGCCGCCGGAGCGGCTGCCGCCGGGAAAGGCGCTTCGGACATACGCGGCCTTGCCCTCAATTTTTTTCTCTACGGTTTCATGGCGGAACTCTTCGGCAGGGAGATAGGCTTCACCGGCGGCCTGGGGAACTCCATGCACGTTTTTTTTGCCCCTTTCGCAATCTACCCCAACAACGCCATTGTCGGCGGCTCCGCCGGCATAGGCGCGGGGGCGGCCCTCTACAAGAGGCTGTCGGGCCAAAAGGGAATCATCGTCGTCAACTCCGGCGACGGCTCCCTAAGCCGCGGCCCCGTCTGGGAGGCAATCAACTTTGCCACCATGGGCCAGCTCACGCAGCTCTGGGACAAAAAATACTCTGGCGGCCTTCCAATCATTTTCAACTTTATGGACAACTGCTACGCCATGAGCGGGCAGACGGCCAGCGAGACGATGGGCTACGGCGTCCTGGCCCGCGTGGGCGCGGCTTTCAACGCCCAGGCCCTTCACGCCGAAAGGATAGACGGCTCCAACCCCTTTGCCGTCATCGACGCCTTCCGCCGCAAAAAGGCCCTTATTCTGCAAAATAAAGGCCCTGTCCTTCTTGACACCCTCGTGTACCGCCACGCCGGGCATTCGGCCACGGACCCCAACCCCTACCGCTCCAAGGAAGAAATGGACGCCTGGGTGGCCGCCGACTGCCTGGCGGATTACAGAAACCAGCTTGTGGCGGAAAAACTTCTGGACGAACGCGGGGCCGCCGAAACGGAGGCCGCCGCCAAGGCGAAAATCACCGAAATCCTGAAATACGCCATAGACCCGGATTTTTCCCCGCGCATGGATTTTTTCGCGGACCCGGACTCCATAGCGAAATGCATGTTCTCGGGCAGGCGCGTCCCCAAAATGGCGGAGCGCGAACCCGAGGTCATTGGCAAAAAGGAAGACTCAGGCCGCGCGAAAAAAATCGCAGGGAAAACCCGCTTCGGCCTTGACGGGGAGGGCAGGCCCGTATCGCCCTTAAAAGTATTCTCCTACCGCGACGCCGTTTTCGAGGCCCTGCTCGACAAGTTCTACGAGGACCCAACCTTTATCCTCTTCGGCGAAGACGTGCGCGAATACGGAAACTCCTTCGGCGTGCTTTCCGGTTTGTACGAATCGGTGCCCCGCCACCGCCTGTTTAACGCGCCCATAGCCGAATCGTCAATCATCAGCGCCGGTGTCGGCTACGCCCTCATGGGCGGCAGGGCCTCGCCGGAAATCATGTGGGGCGATTTTCTGGCCTGCTGCGCCGACGAGCTTTTTAACCAGCTGGCCAAGTGGCAGGGCATGAGCGCCGGCATACTTCAAATGCCCTGCGTCGTGCGCGTTTCGGTCGGCGCTTTCTACGGCGCCCAGCACTCCCAGGACTGGAGCTCGCTTGCCGCGCACATCCCCGGCCTCAAAATACTGTACCCCGCCTCGCCCTACGACGCGAAGGGCCTTCTGTGCGCGGCCCTTAATGGGACCGACCCCGTCATCTTTTTTGAAAGCCAGAAACTCTACGACATGGGCGAGCTTTTCGTGCAGGGCGGCGTGCCAAAGGACTCCTACGAAGTCCCCATCGGGAAGGCCGACATAAAACGACAGGGCAGGGACCTCAGCATCCTGAGCATAGGCCCGGCCCTGTATCCCGCCCTTGAGGCCGCGCGGGAACTGCAAACCCGCTGGAACCTGGAAGCCGAAGTCATCGACGCCCGCAGCCTGGTCCCCTTCGATTACGAGTCCCTCATAGCCTCCGTCAAAAAAACCGGCCGGCTCCTTATCGTGGGCGACGCCTGCGAGCGCGGCGGCTACTCCAAAACGATTGCGGCTAACATGAGCGAGTTCGCCTTCGACGAGCTTGACGCCCCGCCTGTGGCCCTCGGCTCCCACAACTGGGTCTCGCCCTGCCCCGAACTCGAAAAATTCTTCTTCCCCTCAAAGGACACGATTCTCGACGCCATACACAGCCGCATCAAAGTCCTTGACGGCTACAGCCCCGTGCACAACCTCAGCCTTCAAGAAAAACTCCGCGCCGAGCGCCTCGGAATATAGGAGCGTCTTATGGCAACATTTATCCGAATGCCCCAAAAGGGCCTTACCGAAGAAAGCGCCATCCTCACCAAATGGTATGTGCAGGAAGGCCAGGCCGTTGCCGAGGGCCAATACATCTTCGCCCTTGAGACCGGAAAAGCCACCTTCGATGTCGAAGCCGAAACCTCCGGCACGGTACTCAGGCTTCTGGCAAACGAAGGGGACGAAGTGCCCATCAAAAAGACCGTCTGCGTCATAGGCACCCCGGGCGAGAGTTTCACGATCCCTGGGGGGGACGCCGCCGGCGCGGCGGCGGGCAGCGTGCCATCGCAGGGCCAAAGCCCCGCG
>JAISXE010000337.1 GCA_031270615.1 Spirochaetia bacterium | reverse complement strand
CCCCGATAGAATTACTAGGAATTAGCGGGATAGGATCAGGGTCTGCGGACCGCCCGCCCCATATAAAGCATTTTTCGTTTTTTCCCACAAAAACCGCTCTATCCAATTTCTTTGTTTCCTGGAATCCATTAAACAGACTCAAGGCATTTGTTCGTTTTCGCGGCAACAGGATTCCGCTTGGCCGGGATCTTAATATATCACATTTTTTAAGGAGTTTTTTATGCGCAAAGGAGTCATTCTTTTTGTTGCGGTACTTGCACTGGCCCTTCTGATGGGTGCCTGCACGACCACGACCAACCAGCTGCCCGGCAGGGACCTCCCTCTGGCAGCGGCCAATTACACCATCCTGGGTGAAACCACGGGCGAAGCCAGCCATTCGACCTTCCTGCGGTTTATCACGGTCGGCGCGGAACACACCTATGTCAACGATACCGGCGGCAGCGATCTGGGAAACCTTTTTAGCTGGGGCGGCGTTGACCTGGCAAAATCCAACGCGTTGTACAAGGCCCTGGCGCAGGTTCCCGATGCCGACGAGCTTATCAACGAAAAATATGTCATCACCGAGGAAGATTATCGCTTTTTCAGAAAAATCAACGTGAAGGTCACCGCAACCGCCATCCAATACAAGGACGGCCCTGTCGTGATGAAATAAAGCACGGCAATTGCTTCTTTGACCCCTGGGGGGGGGACTGCTCCTTCCGGGGGTCTTTGTATCTATCATGATATCCAAACAAAAAAACATAAAAAATCTTTTCCAAATTCTTCTTTTGGGATTTTCCCTGGGCGGCTGCGCTTCCGTACCCACGCTGGGCGTGCGGGAAGACGTTCCGCTCGTACTGGCCCAGGCTGTGCCATTAAGGGATCTGGCGCAGCCCGGCATGGAAGACATGGACGCCTATGAAAAAAATCTTTTTCTCGGCACCATCGCGTTTTCCGGCGGCATTATCCAGGACAGGCAAAAGGGAAACATATTCCGCGCCCTGAGCATCGAACTTTCCGGGGAGGACTACCTCGCGAGGGTTTCCCGCGTTATCCAGAGTAGTTTGGGGAACGCCCTGAAATCAGAGGATGTGTCCGTAGTGGAAAAAACGGCCTTCCCGGTTCCCGCCGAGGCCGCGCCGCTTTTTGCCCTTGAGGCGGGCTTCACCGACGGCTACGAAAGCGGTTACGAGAAAAGAACCGACAACATCAATTTCCCGGTGTGGGATTACACGCTTTCCGTTGTTTCCCCCAGGGATTTAAGCGCCCTCATTCAAAAAAACACGGGCGTTGGGGCGGGCATCCTCGTCGTGCCGGTTATAGAATGCGCCTACTCGCATACGGGCGGGTGGTTTTATGACAGGGAGTCGGGAAGCCCCGCAGGCGTCAGGGTCATCGTGCAGATCATCGGGATCGATATAGCCGCAGGGGACATCGTGTACCGCTACAAGCAGGATTACAAGCATATCGTAAAACCCTACCAGTCCGCGATCAGCACCTATGCCGTGGACGGCCTTCTCAAGGAGTTCGCCGGCCAGTTGCGGGATGGCTTTGCCCGGACTATCCGCTAAAGCCGCCGCTTTATTTCCGCCGCGGCCTGCAGGGGGCTTAAAGCCTCCACGGTTTCCCGGCTGCGCAGGTCCCTCAGGCTGAGGGAGTTTTCCCCGGCCCCCGGTTTGACGAACAATCCCAGGGGGATGCCCTTTTTCTCCGCGAAGGCAAACTGGTTTGCCTGCTTCCTGGCTTCCGGGTACACTTCCGCGTTCAAGCCCGCCTCCCGCAGGATGCGGGCCGCCTCATGGTAGCGGGCGAAATCGTTTTCGCTCGTGCAGAAAACAAGAACCTGGGTGGGGGACCTGCGGCCCGCCGCCGTTTGCCCCAGCTCTTCAAGGGCGGCCAGGAGCCTGTCCAGGCCAATGGAGGAACCCACTCCGGGGAGTTTTTCCTTCGTATAGAGCGAGGCAAGGTCGTTGTAGCGGCCGCCGGAACACACCGACCCGATGCCGGGAAGGTCGGTCAAAAAAGTCTCGTACACGATGCCCGTGTAGTAATCCAGCCCCCTCGTTATGGAAGGGTCAAGGAAAAAAGAGGCTTCTATGTCCATCGCCCGCATCCAGCCGAGGATGAGGGCAAGCCGCCGCGTGTCCTCATCCTCGCCGCCCGCAAGGCGCGTGATTTTGGCAAGGGTCCGGGCGTTGGTTTCTTCCGCCCTGATAAAATCGAGAATGGTCTGCGCCGCCGCGTCCCCGCACAGCGCCCCAAGGCAGGCGCGCACCTCCCCCTCCCCGGTTTTTTTTATTTTATCGACGGCGCGCAGGATATCCACGCACAGGTTCTCCGCGCCGAGCCTCCTGAGCGCGCGGTTAAAAACGCCCCGGTGCGACAGATGGATCCTCAGGTTTTGTATGCCGAGGTTGACAAAGGACTGGCGCATCAGAAGCAGAATCTCGAAATCCGCGCCCGCGCAGTCCGTGCCCACGCTGTCGAAGTCGCACTGGGTGAATTCGCGGTAGCGCCCCTTTTGGGAGTTCTCGCCCCGGAAAACCTTCGCGATGTGGTACCTCTTAAAGGGCAGGTACAGGTCGTGGAAATGCGCCGCCATGAAGCGCGCGAAAGGGACGGTCAGGTCAAACCTCATCGCAACGTCCCTGTCGCCGTTGTCGCGGAAGCGGTAGAGCTGTTTGTCCGTCTCGCCCCCCCCCTTGCCCAGAAGCACCTCCGTGTATTCCAGTACCGGCGTGTCGATGGGGGCAAAACCGAAGCCCTCGAAAGTTTTTTCCAAAACCGCGCGCACGCGCCTGCGTTCGGTTTCCGCGGCGGGCAGAAAATCGCGGAAGCCTTTCAGTATTTTCGGCTCTATAAGCATGCCCAGACTATGCCGGGAAACAGGAATTTTTACAAGCGGGCAGCTCCCTGCATGCGCCTTCAGGGCATCGGCGTTTGCCCTCACACTATAGAATTAGATTGCGCGAAGCGCACAAAGCCCGCGGGGCACAAGGGATTGAAGCGGAAATCCCGCAAGCCTGCCGCAGGCAGGCTGAGGAATTG
>JAISXE010000168.1 GCA_031270615.1 Spirochaetia bacterium | reverse complement strand
CCCCCGCTTTGAGGACCTACGCGGGCTGGTTTTCTTCCATGGCGGCGGCCTGGGAAGGCCGCGTCATGCGCGTTTCGGATTCGCCGGTCGATACCGGCCTTTCTTCCACATTCGCCGGGGCGGAAAAACTTCTGGGCCAAAGCCCGCGCCTGGCCTGTGAAAAACTCCGCATTCCCGGCCTGGGGCGGCGCAGGGAAAAAGCCCGGGCTTTTATAAAAACGATTGAGGAAAGCCTCGGCGCGGCGGATGGTTTTTCCCGGCAAGGCGCGGAAATCCTTGCCATGATTGATACCCCGGGCGTCCTGGATCTGAGGGGGAAAAAACCGGGGGCCGGGGAAAAACTCCGGCAAACGACTAAAGAATTTGTCTCGTCCTTGCAGGCCTTGCTGGAGGCCCAGGGGTGAACCAGCAGGTTTTTGAGCGGAACCTGCTCAGTCTGGCAGGCACCGACCCGCGCCTTGCCGCGCGGCTTGGCCGGGCGGAAGCGGCGGGGGGCGTCCGCTTTGCCCTGTCAAAGACCGGGAAGCCTGTCCTGAGCCTGGATGCCGGGGAGGGAGAAAAGGCCCTGCACTCCCTCTTTGATCCCGAAAAGGAGGGCCGACGCCTCCTTGACGCCTATCCGCAGGACGGTTTTTTTATCTTCCTTGGTTTCGGCTGCGCCTACCATATCACGCCCTGCCTGGGGCGGCAGCGGATATCCCAGATCGTCATCCTCGACAAGGACATCGGCCTTTTGAAAAGCGTTTTGGGCGAAATCGATCTGCACGTCCTGCTGATGGACAGCCGCGTGCGTTTTCTTGTAGACCCGCAGCCCGGGGAGCTGAGGGCCTTCATGCTCGCGAATTATTTCCCCTCGCTTGCCGGGGACCTGCGTACCGTATCCCTCAGACCCCGGGTCGAAGCGGAGAAGGATTTTTTTCTTGGCAGCATGGACACCATCAGGGAAAGCCTTGAGGAGCTTTCCGGCGATTTTACCGTTCAGAGCAGCTTCGGCAAAAAGTGGTTCAGCAACACCCTGTACAACCTTGAGGCGGCGCAAAGAAGTTCCACCGTGCTCGCCCCCGGCCGAAAGGCCCTTGTTACCGGGGCGGGGCCCTCGCTTGAGGACGGCATTCCCGCCATTCGGAGGGAAAGGGGCGGCAGCCTCCTTATCGCCACCGATACCTCCCTACCGGTGCTTCTGCGCCACGATCTGTGTCCGGACGCGGTGGTGTCGATTGACTGCCAGCACGTCAGTTACAACCATTTCCTGTCGGGCTACCCCGCGGAAGTCCCCCTGGTTCTGGATCTGGCGTCCCCCGCCGCCCTGACAAAGATTTCTTCCAAACCTGTTTTTTTCACCAGCGGGCATCCGTTTTCCCAGTATGTCAACGCGCAGTGGCGGCGCTTTCCGGTTATTGACACATCGGGGGGAAATGTTTCCCACGCCGCCGTTTCCCTCGCGGACCGCCTGGGCGCCGAAAAGATTTTTCTGTACGGTGCCGACTTTTCCTGCCCCGAGGGGAAACCCTACGCGCGGGAAGCCTATATCTACCCGTATTTCCGGTGCAGGGAAAACCGCCTGGACTCCCTCGAAAGCCTGTTCGCGCGTTTCCTTTTCCGAAACCGGAACACGGCCGCCGTATGGCGGGACGGGAACGTGCGCTACACAAACGCCGTGATGCTGGCATACAAGGAAAGGCTGGAAAACTCCTGCGCGTGCCTGCGCGCGGAGCTGGTACCTGTCCCCGGCAGGGGGGAGGGCATCAAGCCGCGGCCAGGCTCTGGCGGCAATCCGAGGGATCGCCGCCAAAGCGCGCATATCCCTCGGATCTTCGCCGCGGGAACAAGCAGCCGGGACTGGAGGGACTTCCTTGCCTTCTACGGGAAAAGCCTGGAAAACCTGCCTCCCCCCAGCGACCCCGTCATGTCCTGCATCCAGAACCTTTCCAAGGCCGAAAAGGACCTGTGGACAACGCTCCTTCCCGTGTCCGCGGTTTTTGCAAAAGACCTCAGGCGGGAAAAACCTTCCGCCCCGGAAATCCTGGGCCTTTCGCGGGCCTGGACCCTGGAAACGATAGGCCGGGTACTGGGACGCGGTCCGGAGGCGAAAAACCGGGAAAACCACTGACCTCGCAGAGAAGACGGACAAAATACTGAAAAAAAAGTATTTTTAGCCGTCCGGGTTGTCGGCGCCCGGTCAGTGAGGCCAGAGGTTTTCTTCCCGCGTAACGTGGGTTCCTACCTGAAAACAACCACGCCGTAGCCGACAAACGAGGAGGAGCGGTGCTTTTCCAGGCTTGTCGCGTAGCGGACCACGCGGCCGCCAAGCCCCAGGCCGGCGGCACAGGCGGCGGCCGCAGCAGCAGCGCCTGCGGAGCAGGCGGCAGAACCGCCCTGGCCGCGCTGTAGGACCTGCCGGCAATCCATGGCCGCGAGGGCTTCCAGAAAAGGCAAGTCGTTTTCCTCCCGCGCCCATTTTTCGGCCTGCGGGCCGCAGCCGTGTGGGCTGAAATCGTAATTCGGCCCGTAGTGGGTCAAATCCGTGGAAGCGACAATGGCCACGGGGGATTCGCCAAGCCCGCACAGGAATTGGCCCAGTTCCGCCGCGATGCCGGAAGGGGGAACGCGCAGCGCGGCGATCCTCGCCCGGGGAAAAGCGTACTTTACAAAAGGAAGCTGGACCTCCACGGTATTGTCCCGCGCGAAATCGGCCTTGCAGGGCAGGGCCGCGGCAAGCTTTTCCAGAAAGCCCCTGTCGCACTGCGCGTTTCCCAGGGGAGTCTCGAAGGCGTCGCAGTCATATACGCGCAGGGTATCCCCCGGAGGCAGGTGCCCGCCCAGGATTATGATGGTGTCCGCAGGGCTTAGGGAGGATATCCCCTGCCAGGCAAGCTCACCGGAGAAGAACCATCCCGCGTGCGGGACAACGCACAGCCGGGCCGCCCTCTCCTCCGGCGGCGGGCAGGACGCGATAAACCCAACAATGTCTTTTTCCGTTTCAGGATACCAGCCCGCGGGCAGGCATCTTTTCTGTAGAATAAAATTCATATTTCGTGTATACTATCCCTATGGGCAAAAAGATTTCAATATTCTACGGCATATTCAGTATACTGTTTTTTATTGCGCTTTTCCTGCTTTTTTTGCTACGCATCGGCGAAATCAAAAAAACGAATACCCAAAGAATCCAGGCCGGTTTTGACCAAGTAAGACACATTGTCGAGACAACCTATATCCGCCAGGCATCTTTCGATTCCCTGTACTTCAAGGACACGGTTGGGAAGATATTCTCCCTCGACAAGGACCTGGACCTTCTTGTGGTGTATTCCTACGATACGGGCATTGAGTACCTGCGCGCGCGCAATTCCCGCTACCTTCCCGACACGGACATCGCCTCCCTGCGGGGCGTGCCGCGTTTTTCCTATAACAGTTTTTCCCGCACCCAAATAGCCTCGTCCATAACCGTCCCCCGCAAAAGCTCGTTCATCATCGAGGGGGTTTACCGGATCCTGCGCGACAGGGAGCTGTTTATCCTCATCCGCGACACGGTTGTCATCCTGATCATTTTTATCATCATCACCGCGGCCCTTATCCTGCTTCTGCGCCTTCTGGACGGTGGAAAGCCGGCGGCGGTTCCCCTGCCGCTTCCCGCAGCGCGGGAAGCGGCCCCGGCGCGGGAGGCCGTTCCCGCGCGCCCCGCCGCTTCCGCGCCGCCGCCAAAGGAAGAACCCCCTCCCCCGGAACCGGCAAACATGGCCGTGCCGCAAGCAGCGGAGGTCCCGGCGGCTTCCGTGCAGGAAGACGCCCTGCCTTCAGAGCTTCCGCCCGCAAAGGAAGGCCCCGCCGCTCCCTACGTTCCGGTTGTGGCTGCCCAAACCGCCGCTCCCGCGGCGCAGCCGGAAACGCAAGGCGACTGGCGGGCGCTCATAGAAGAACGCACATCCCTGGCACTGGACAACGCCGCCGAAAACGAGCAGGACCTCAGCCTCGCCATTTTGAAATTCTCCGGCCTTGTCCAGGGCAGCGGGCATTACCAGCGCATGGCCGAGGAAATCGAGAAAAACCTTTCGGTTGGGGATAGTACGTTTAACTATCCGCCCAACGGATACGCGGTGGTGCGTCCCAACGCCAACCTGGATCAGACCATCGGAGTCCTGCGGAATTTCTTCAACACCTTCGACGAGGAACTTTTCGCGCGCTACGGCTATCCCCTCTGCGGCATCTCGTCGCGGGCGGGGCGGCTCATCGACGGATCGCTCCTGCTGCTTGAAAGCGAGGAAGCCCTCAAGCACACCAGCAGGGAAAGCCTTCCCGACAGCAGCATCGGCTTCAAGTCCGACCCGGGCAAATACCGCGCGTACCTTGTGAAAACGGAAACACAAAAGCCGGTTCGTGACTTACCGTTGGCGGAAGAAATAAAGAAAACCACAGACTTCACGGACCTTACGGGCAACGCGGACCAAAGAAAGTAGGCATGGATTGCAAAGAGGCGCTGCCAGCGGTGTTTTTCCTTTTTGTGTCCGTGAGGTCCGTGGTTTTGGAAATTACTCAAGGGGGGCGGTGATTTTTTCGACGAGTCCCGAATCAAGAATGTACGCGTAGGGCAGGGCCTCGCCGTTCACGCGGGCCTGGCAGTAATTTCCCCCGGAAACCGGCCGGCCGATATGAAGCTCGTAGCGCGTCCGGTCCGCCGCCGTAAGGGTAATGAGGGCCTGGGCCTCCTCCTGCGTGGCGGGCGAAAAGGATTTCGCGTTTATCTGGCTGATGGAGGCGGCCAGGGAATCGGCCTTGCCCTGGTCCAGTTTCCTTTCAGGATCGCCTTCGGCCAGCCACAGAATGCCTTCGGGCTTCCGCTCCCTGTACAGGCTCCAGGAAACCTCGGCAGCGCCGGAGGGCGTCTGTACCCTGCCCTCCGCCTTCATGGCGATAATGTCCTGCGTGTTCAGCGCGGCCGGGAAGACGCGAAGCTCGCTCCAGTAGGCCGTGTCCCGCTCGGCGTAATAGGAAAAACTCTGCGACATAAGGTAGACGGCATCGGAGCCCTCAAAGCGGATATACTGCCCCCTGCCCGCTTCCTCCTCCCTGCCCAGGAGGATTTCCGTCCTGCCCGCAGGGCTTGAAAAAACAACGCGCTTTTCCGCGCCGTCCCCAAGCGCAAAGAGAGGCCACTTTTCCCGGTTTTCGGTAAGGGCGGGCGAAACCGAAGCCTCCCCGGCAAGCTCCAGAAAACGCTCCGCCTTGTTCCGCGCGGCGGGATAATCCTGCCCGTCAACGAGGACGGTCCAGCTCCTGCCCGCCCGCGCGGGCTGCCGCGCCGCCAGCGTTACCGTCCGGCCGCCGGAAATAAAAACAAGCCCGCTGACATTCCCCTTTTGCAGAAAAGCCGAAAGCGGGCGAACCGAGCGGCTTTCAGAGCCGCGGTACGAGTACAAAGCGCCCGAAACCAGGCTCAGGCACAGTCCCGCCGCGAGCGCGGACAGCGTTATAATCTTTGTTTTAAACCTCATAGCGTTCCCTCCTGCGCAAATACCTGAAAACGCCCGCGCCCGCGATCAGAAGGGGAATGGCAACCAGGTTGACGATTTGTGAAAAAAGAATAACCGCGTCCTTTGAAGCCTTGTCCTCGATGCGGTTCAAGGTCATGTCCCGCATGGCGCGGGTGCGGATGCCCATCAGGCTGTCCTCACCGGAAAGCCAGTCCGCGGCGTTCTCAAAAAAAAGCACGTTATAGTCGCTTTCAGCCGCGCGCAGAAGAAGATCCAGCGCGGCGTCCGCGTCGCCCACAACGACAAGCCGGGTCTTGTCCGAGGCCTCCCGTTTCGCGGCGGCGCCTCCCGTGGTTTGGGCCTCCGCAGGCGCGGGTTTCCCGGCAAAGAAACTGGGGAAAGTCCCGCTCAAGGCAAGGGCCAGGGGATAACGGCCGTCCGAGTTCGCGGCCAGAACCCGGAAACTCGCGGCCTCGTAGGGATTCGTGGGAAAACGGCCTTTCAGCAGCCAGGAATCAGGCCCGGAGGACACGAGCACCTCGCTGTCTATCCCCGGAACCTCAAGGGGCCGCAGGCTTGAAGGCCAAAAGAAAGTAAGGCCCGAAAGCCCGGCCGTTATGGGATTGCCTCGGAAAAGCCCCGCCCCCGCAGCCGCCACCCAGTGGTTGTACACCTCATAGGATTGTATGGTCATAAAACCCGTATCGCGCTGCACGGGAATCCTCTTCGCGTTCGCGTCCAAAACCAGGTCCCGCCCCACTTCCACGCCGTAGGCCCTCAGCATGTCAAACAAAGCGGGATTCTCGTAAGGGAGGGCTTCGAGGTTCCGCCCAACATCAACATCCACCGCGTCCGCGCAGATGAGGGCCTTCCCCCCCCGCATGATATACTGGTCAAGGGCGTAGAGGGCCGCCCCGTCAAAATCCCTTCCCCCGAAAACAAGCAGCACGGATATATCCAAAGGGATTTCCTCGCCCCGGGGAATCTCCTGCACCGTATAGGACTGGGCAAGCCTGTTCGCCAGAATGTTCATGTCCCGGTCAAGCCCCATCTCCTGTTTCCCGAACAGGAAACCCGCCGCCGGTTTTTTGCCGCTGACAAGTTTCCGGATGCGCCGCGTCAAATCGTATTCAAGGTTGGAGGGATTAAACACAACCGGAATCGTCTCGCGCGCGTCAAGGTACGAAAGGACGATGCCGGTATACACCGTGGCGACGCTCTGCTGGTTCTGCTCCACAACCTGAATCTGCTGCGCGGCGATCCCCAGCTCCTCCACGCGCTGGCCCTCCGCGGCCGCCTTTTCCGGGTCGACGACGGAAACCCGTATCCTGCCCCGCCCGTAGGCCGCGTATTCGTACAACAGGTCTTCAATCTGGCCGGGAACCGGCGAAAGCCCGGAAAGCCGTTTTGAGATATAGTAGCTTATCAACACCGATTCGGGAATCTCCCGGAAAAGGTTCTTGGACACATCGGATATGGAAAACGCCTTGTTTTCCGTCAGGTCGAAACGCGTATAAAAAACCAGGCTGTTCGCGGCAACAAGAACCATAACCAGCAGCGCAAGAAATCCCGCAAGCGTTTCCCGGAACCGCCCCGGATGGATTTTATTCCCCATGCCCTAGCTCCTTATCAAGGCCCACACCCAGCCCGTGGGGCGCAAGGGATTGCAGCGGAAATCCCGCAGGGCGTGCGAAGCACGCCCGAGGAATTGGAGCGGAAAGCCCGGTTTTTGGGCCGCGCGCGGCCCAAAAATGCGCGCATGTTTTGTTTCCCATGCCTTAGCTCCATTTCCTCAGAACAAGGGTTTTCACCGTCAGATACTGGAAGACCGCGCAGATAAAAAGAAAATACACAATGTCCCGCGTGTCCAGAACCCCCTTGCGGAAACTGTCAAAATGGTATTCCAGCGAAAGATAGCGCAAAAACGAACCCAAAACCGCCGGGAGGCCGGAAGCCTCCCCCGCGTAGTGGACAAGCGTGAAAAAAACAAGCGCCCCCGCGCCCAGGAGGAACGAGGAAATCTGGTTCGTGGACAGAACCGAAGCGAACTGCCCGATGGACAGGGCCGAGGCCCCCAGAAGCAGGATGCCGACATACTCCCCAACGATTTCGCCTGTCTCGAAATTCCCCAGAGGCAGAACCGTCAGGGGAAGCGGCAGGGTAAGGGCCATCAGGATGCACAGAAAAACAAAAGGCCCCAGGAATTTCGCGGCGACAAGGTGGAACTCCGCATACGGCAGGGTAAGAAGAAGCTCCGCCGTGCCGAGTTTGCGCTCCTCCGCCCAGCCCCGCATGGTAAGCGCGGGAACCAGGATAATGAAAACCAGGGGGACAACTTCAAAATACCCGCGCAGGGAGGCGATGTTCCGGGCCGGAAAACCCAACAGAAAGAAAAACCAGACGGACATGAAAACAATAAACGCCGCGCCCAGCACATAGGCCGCAGGCGAATTAAAAAAAACCGCAAGCTCCTTTTTTACCAGCGGCAGGATTTTACGCATCGCCCGCCCCCTGCCCGCCCCCCGCCTCGGTAAGCCGCGTAAAGAGGGCTTCCAGACTGTAACGCTGTTTTGTCAGCGAGCGCAGCCTGTGCCCCCGCGCGAGGGCCCAGTCAAAAAGAATATCGCCGCCTTCCACCCCCGCCTCCAGGGACAGGCCCAGCTCGTACAGCCGGAAGCCCCCGGCGCAGGCGCCGTCCACCTCGGTGAAACCCTCCACAGCCATAAGATGGGGAATGGCGGAAAGCTCTTCCCTGCCCAGGGTTTTGTCGGTCTTCAGCGTAAGCGCGTACTGCTGGCCGCCCTTGAGCCGGGCGGCGATTTCGTCGCGGGTCCCGCCCGCGGCAATAAGCCCCTCGTTGAGAATAAGGATCCTGTCGCAGAGGGCCTCGACCTCCTGCAAAATGTGCGTGGAAAGGACAACCGTCTTTTCGCTTCCCATCGTGCGGATAAGCCGCCGCACCTCGAGTATCTGGTTCGGGTCCAGACCCGCCGTAGGCTCGTCAAGAATCAGAATCGGGGGATTATGGATAATAGCCTGCGCAAGCCCCGTACGCTGCCGGTAGCCCTTGGACAATTTGCTGATGGTCCTGCGCCGCATCTTTTCCAGCCCGCATTCCCCAATAGCCGCGTCCACCGCCCGGCCCCTGCCCTCCGCCGGAATCTCCCGCGCCGCCGCGACAAAACGCAAATACTCCTCCACCGAAAAATCCCCATACACCGGGGAACTCTCCGGCAAATACCCCACCGCCGCCTTCACCCTAACCGGGTCCTTCTCCACATCGTAACCGCCCACCACGGCCCGTCCCCTTGACGGAAAGTGGTAGCCAGTCAGAATCTTTATAATGCTCGTCTTCCCCGCGCCGTTCGGCCCCAGAAGCCCCACAATCTCGCCCGGCCGCACGCAAAACGAAACGTCCCTCACCGCCGTAAAATCGCCATAGGATTTTCCCAGATTCTCCGCTTCAATCATATTCGCTCCTGACACTTTTTATCGCAACGGGATTTATCTGTCAACAGGGGGGCAGTCAGCAAGCAGCAAATAATAAATAAAAATTTGGGCGCATTTTTTTGTCCCCAAGCGGACAAAAAAACCGGGCTTTGCGGGGCTGCGCTATCGCTCCGGCCCGGGATGCATGGGCGAGCAACGATTTGCGAAGCAAATCGTGACCAGCCCTGCGGGCGCGCTCCGCGCCCCCTCCAATCCCTCGCGC
>JAISXE010000108.1 GCA_031270615.1 Spirochaetia bacterium | reverse complement strand
CGGGAGGGCGGACGCGGTGGTGAAGACCAAAGACAGGATATATGTGTTCGAGTTCAAGCTGGACGGGAGCGGGGGCGCGGAGGAAGCGCTGAAACAGATAGACGGGAAGGGCTATCTTGTGCCGTACAGCGCGGACGGCCGCAGGCTGGTAAAGGCCGGTGTCGTGTTTGACCCTGGGACCCGCACGCTGGGCGAGTGGCTGATTCGGACCGCTTAATATCTTCCTGCACAGTGAGCCCTTTCCTTCTGCCAGGCCCCGCCGTGGAGATTGGGGAGTGAATGGTGGTGGGACTTGTCGTTTATCCGAGGAAAACCTGTCCCGCGTTGTCGATGGCAAGAATGGTTTTGCATTCCGAACAGCGGAAACGGCCGGGTTTCGTGGCCTTGAGTTTTTTCGAGCAAATCGGGCACTTGAAAATCTTCGGGAAAAGATCGGACTCGACTTTCACGCCGCCCTTGGAAAAGAACTCAACGGCCTCGTCCAGATTATCCTTGATATTGAAAAACTGGGAAAACCCCAATAGCTGAAAAACCTCGTAGACTTTTGGCTGGATTTCGAGAAGGACAAGATCGCCGCTTCTGGGCTTCACCGCTTTCAAAAAGGCGGTAAAAGAACCAATTCCCGTACTGGACACATAGTTAAGACCGCTGCAATGGAAGATGAGCCTGATAAAACCCGCCTCAATCGCCCTGTTCACCCTTTTCTGGAAAAAGTTCGAGTTATATGTATCGATGTATCCCGTCAGGTAAAGCACCAGACACCCCTCGGCGGTATCGATCTTCGAAAGCCTTATCTTTAGACTTTCATCTTTTTCCTCGTCAAACCCGGGTACTATATCGTTATTATTCATGATTCCCCTTCACTCACTTTCTTAGCTGGCAGCCCTTCCGCCAAAATCAGACATATTAATTCTACACTTTTTGCCAAATTCTGTCAAATACAATATCGGCATTCTTTTAACGTTTTATTACTACAGTATTGAAAAGCTGTCAAGAGGGGGGAAAGGGCAATCGGGCAAGAGGGCAATGAGGAGTGAGGGGCTGCTGCGGCTTGCTTCGCGCGTTTCTGCCTGGTATGATAAAGGCGGTTTGGGGCGCGTTATGCGGATGGAGGCGCGGTGGGGCGAAAAGCGAAAAACGGAATTTCTGCGGCTTTGGTATGTGTGGTGCTTGGCTTTTCCTCCTGCGGGCGGCCATCCGTTTCAGGGGAGGGCCCTGCCGCTTCACAGCCTGAAACATCCCTCCCTGCTGCCCAGGCTGCCGGTTCCCGGACCGGGGCCTCCGCAGCGCCCGAAAGGCGGCTGGCGCGCGCGCTGGCGGCTGCCATGACAATCGAAGAAAAGTGCGCCCAGGTCCTTATGATTGCCGTGGGTACCGGGCCGGAAGTCCCAAAGGATTTCGCGCGGCTTGTGCGCGACGTTCCGGCCGGGGCGATCCTCCTTTTGGGCTACAACGTTGCGGAAAGCGCGGAAAAAATCATGAAACTGGGCGCGGCTTTCCAGGAGGCGGCAAGGGCAGCGGGCAAAGGCATCCCCTTCCTGATAGCCCTGGACCATGAGGGCGGAACCGTCTATCGCCTTGGAAAGGCCGCCACCCGCATCCCTGGGGCTTCCCGCGCGGGCGCGGTGCTGGAAAAAGCCCTGGGCGCAGGCCCCGGCGCGGAGGCCGATCTGCTGCTGAACATCGCGGCTTCCCGCATCGACGGGAATAACCCTTCGGAAACCCGAAAGGCATATACGGAGCTTCAGGGGCTTCTGAAGGCACATCCGGGGCATCCCGGCATACCGAAGGCCCTCTACGAGGCGGAGCTCGCCCTGGCAATCAAGGCGCCGCCCTCCGGCGGCATCGCGGAACCAGAGCGGTTTATCCGGGCCAGGGACAGCGCGTCCGCGGCGGCCCTGGCCGCCCTGTACCGCAACTCCGCCCGGCAGCTTTCCCTGCTGGGCTTTTCCCTTAACCTTGCGCCGGTGCTGGAACCCCTTGGCAAGGCCAACAGGGAATTCCTGCGTTACCGTTCCTACGGCGCGGATCCCCGCACCGTGGGCCTGGCCGGGGAAATTTTTATCCGCGCCATGCGCGAAGGCGGCGTCCTCGCCGCAGGCAAGCATTTCCCCGGAACGGGGAGCGGCGACCCCCACGAGGCGTCCAGCCGCCTTGATTTGGACATAGGCGAAGGCGGCGGGGAGGCCCCTGAAATCATTCCCTTCCAGCGGGCCATAGCCGACGGGGGGCTTGCCGCGCTTATGGTTTCCCATGTTCTTGTGCCCGCGCTGGATCCCGCCCTGCCGGTAAGCCTTTCGGCCCCCGCGCTCTCGTTTATCCGGCAGCGGCTCGGCTTTGAAGGAATCATCCTTACCGACGACATCAACATGAAGGCGCTCATCCGCGGGCGCGAGCCAGGGGAAGCTGCCGTCGCCGCCCTGGCCGCAGGGGCCGACATGGTTATGTACCTTGACGAGCGGGGCGTGGCGGCGGTCCACGCGGGTCTGGTCCGGGCAGTGCGCGAAGGATCCCTGCCGCAGGAGCGCCTTGATGGGGCGGCGGCCCGCGTGCTCGAACAAAAAATCGTTCTGGACCTGTGGAGGAAGAGCAGCGAGCTTATTCAGGCCGCGCAGGATGAAACCGCGCTTTCCCGGCGCGGCGCGGAATTCTCTTGCCTGAAAAAAGAAGGCGACGCTCTTTTAAAAAAACTGCAGTAGTCGGCGGCCTGGCGCGATTTGACAGTAGTGCAACAACCATTCAGGCGGAGAAGAAAACCGCTGACCGAGCGGACAGACACGCGCAAGCGCATGAATTTCGCACAAGAAGTCTGTGGTTTCTCTTGTTTGCAGATAAGTTTTTACTGTCCGCGTTGTCCGTGGTTTTCCGCCTTTTCTAAATTTCCCTTACCATGATGATCCCCTCAATCGCGCGCAGCTCGTCGGCAAGGCCGGCGCTTAACTCGCCGTCGATGTCGATGATGTTGTAGGCGAGCTCGTCCCGGTGGCGGTTCAGAAGATCGGCGATGTTGATTTTTCCGGCGGCGAGAACGGTGGTAATCTGGCCGACCATGTTGGGGATATTCTTGTTGGCGATGATAAGGCGCCTTTTGCCGTTGGCTTCCATGACGCAGTCGGGGAAGTTGACGGAGTTGCGGATGTTCCCCGTTTCAAGGAACGTTTTGATTTGTTTGGCGGCCATGACCGCGCAGTTTTCCTCGGACTCGGGCGTGGACGCGCCCAGGTGCGGCAGGGCGATGACATTCGGCTCCTTCAGGATATTGTCTTCGGGGAAGTCGGTCACATAGCAGGCGACCTGGCCGGAGCGCAGGGCGGCGATGAGGTTTTCGTTGTTGACAAGGCCGCCGCGGGCGAAGTTCATGACGCGCATTCCTGGTTTCATGAAGCCGAAGCGTTCGGTGTTCAGCAGGCCGCGGGTTTTGTCGGAGAGGGGCGTGTGCACGCTTAGGTAGTCGCACTGGCGCAGAAGGCTTTCAAGGCCCTGGGCCTTTTCCACTTCGCGGGAGAGCCGCCAGGCGGAGTCCACGGAAATAAAAGGATCGTAGCCGATGACCCTCATGCCGAGGGCGGCGACCGCGTTGGCCACAAGTACGCCGATGGCGCCCAGGCCGATAACGCCGATGGTTTTGCCCACAAGCTCCGGGCCGGCAAAGCGGGATTTTTCCGCTTCCACAAGGCCGGGGATTTCCCCGCCCCTGCCGACAAGGCTTTTTGTCCACTGAATGCCGTCGGCAATCCTGCGGGAGGACAAAAGCAGGCCGGCAAGGACAAGCTCCTTGACGCTGTTGGCGTTTGCCCCCGGCGTGTTGAACACGACAATGCCCGCCTTCGTGCAGCGTTCGACGGGGATGTTGTTGGTTCCCGCGCCCGCGCGGGCGATTGCCTTGAGCGAGGCGGGAAGCTCCATCGCGTGCATGGCCGCGCTGCGCACCAGGATGGCGTCGGGCCGGGAAAACTCCGAGGCGATCTCGTATCCGTCTCGGGGAAACACCTCCAGGCCTTTCGCGGCGATTTTGTTGAGGGTCTGGACCAGGTACATTCCCCTTACGCTCCTTGCGCGTGACGCGCCTCAAAGTCTTCCAGCAGTTCCACGAGTTTTTTTACCCCCTCGGCGGGCATGGCGTTGTAGATGCTCGCGCGAAGCCCGCCCACAAGCCTGTGGCCTTTCAGGTTGACAAAACCCTTCGCCTCCGCCTCTTTCAGAAAGGCCGCGCTGAGGTCCTCCCCCGGAAGCACGAAGGGAATGTTCATCAAAGAACGGTCCTCCTTCCGCGCGGTTCCCCGGAAAAGTTTGGAGCGGTCAAGAAAATCGTAGAGTATCGCGGCTTTTTCTTTGTTGCGTTCGTAGGCCGCGGCAAGCCCCCCCCGGTTTTTGATGTCCTGCAGCACGAGCATGATGATGTAGATGCCGTAACAGGGCGGCGTGTTGTACAGGGAGCGGTTTTCCGCGTGGATATCGTACCTGAGCATCGTGGGGGTAAGGGGCCGGTGTCTGCCCAGAAGATCTTCCCGCACGATGACGATTGTCGTGCCCGCCGGTCCCAGGTTTTTCTGCGCCCCCGCGTAGACCAGGCCGAAGCGGCGTATGTCCAGCGGCTGGGACAGAATATTGCTCGACATATCCGCCACAAGGGGGACGCCGCCGGTTTCCGGCAGGCTTGTGTAGCGGGTCCCGCAGATCGTGTTGTTTGTCGTTATGTGATAGTAGGCGGCCCGCGCCGAGGGCGGCGGCAGGGGAGGAATGCGGGAATAATTTGTGTCCTTCGACGAGGCCGCTCTGTGTATCGCGCCGTATTTTTCCGCCTCGTCCGCGGCCTTTGCCGCCCATACGCCGGACTCGATGTAGTCGGCCTCGCCGCCTTCGGGCAGAAGATTCAGGGGAACCATCGCGAACTGGAGGTAAGCCCCGCCCTGAAGGAAAAGGACTTTGTAATGGGCGGGAATATCCAGCAGCTCCCGGAGAAGGCTTTCCGCATCGCCGATGATTTTTTCAAACACCGCCGAGCGGTGGCTCATTTCCATAACGGACTGGCCCGATCCTTCGTAATCAAGCATCTGGGCCGCGGCCTTTTTCAAAACGGACTCGGGAAGCACCGACGGCCCCGGCGAAAAATTAAAAACCCTGCTCATTCTGTCTATAAAACTCCTTCTATAAGTTGAAACAGGCCCGCGATAAGGGGATAAGGCTCCGCATGCGCCTGCGTCAAAGTTTCGGAATCCAGGCGCGTATGCGGCGTAAAACGCCGCAGTCCCGGACGCAGGGCTGGAAGGCTTGCCGCATCCCTGGGATTTTTCACAGCTAATTTATAGCAAAACAGTCAGGTTTATGTCAAGCTGCGGCTCACAACAAGCAGCAGCGGGAATTGCCAAAGGCAATTCCCGCCCACAACACGGCGGCACAAGGCGGCGGCCACGCTTGCAGGATGGGGCAAAATGTCGCGCCTTGCCCGCAAAAGAGGCTTGCCGGCCAAGCGCACCCTATGACGCAGAACATGCATACCGCCAGGGCCGCAACATTTTGTTTTATGCCAACAGCGCATTGCCGGAGGCAATGCGCTGGGTACAGTCATGCTCCGCGAAGCGGCTCACAGTAAGCAGCAGCGGAAAGCCCCGCGCCAGGGGCTGGCCGCGCCGACAGCACAGACAAACTACGAAGGAAGGAGAAAGATTGTTTTCCCGTCCGCGAGGTCAGTGGTTTCTCTTACTTCTTCCGCGCCAGGGATTGAAGCGGAAATCCCGCAGGGCGCGCGAAGCGCGCACGAGGAATTGGAGCGGAAAGCCCGGCCCCGGCCAGGAAACCGCGCGCGAAGCGCGTCCCGGTATTTCACGCTTCACGGCCCGCGCGCCGTGAAGCGCCGGGGAGGCGCCCGCTCTAGCTCATGCTCCACACGGAGGCCCAGTGGCAGGCCGCCCCCGCAAGCACGAACGCGTGCCACACGACATGTGTTCCGAAGACGTTTTTTTTGCGGTACCAGAAGACTCCCAGGGTGTAGAGGACGCCGCCCGCGATGAGAAGGACAAGGGTGGGCTTCGATACGGAGCGCACGAGCGCGAACCATCCCGCGACTATGGCCCAGCCCATGAGGAGGTATGCGGCGACTTCGATTTTTTTGAGTGCTTTGATATGCAGGCTGTGGAGCGTGATGCCTGCAAGGGCCATGCCCCACTCAAGGCCGAAGAGCGTCCAGCCCCAGGTGCCTTTCAGGGCTGTCAGGCAAAAGGGCGTGCAGGTGCCGGCAATCAGCAGGTAGATGGAGCAATGGTCCAGAACGCGCAGCGAGCGTTTTATGTTTTCGCGTCTGGCGGCGTGGTACAGGGTCGAGGCAAGGAACATGCAGACCATTGTGCCGGCGAACAGTGCGTAGGATGCCGTGGCGATGGCGCCGCCTGCCTGCCCGCCCAGAAGGCCGCGCGAGCGGATGGTCAGGAAAACGAGTCCGACAATGGCAAGGAGGGTTCCGATGCCGTGGATAAGGGAGTTGGCGGTTTCTTCTGCCGGGCTCTGGGGGAAGGGGGCGAGTGCTTTCATGCCGGTATAGACACGGGCAGGGGCGAAAAAGTTGCAAGGCGCCGCAGGATAAACACATTGCCAATGCATGCGGATGTAGTATATTATTAAGTCAAGTATGTACAGGTGCAGTTTTGTTTTGGAGGAAAGGATGAAGTTTGGGACAGTGCTTATCGTGGCGGCGCTTTTGGCGGGGGCGGGGAATCTGGAGGCGCAGTCGCTGCCCGATGGGTTATACGCAATGATTTCGACTGACAGGGGGGATATCCTTGTCCAGCTTGAGTACGAAAAAACCCCTTTGACGGTTATCAGCTTTACGGGTCTTGCCGAGGGCAGGATAAAGAACTCCGCGAAAAACGGGAAGCCTTTTTACGACGGGCTGAAGTTCCACCGGGTTGTCGCTAATTTTATGATCCAGGGGGGCGACCCCGAGGGCACGGGCAGGGGCGGTCCCGGCTACAGGTTCCCTGACGAGTTTGACAGGGGCTTGCGCCACTCCGGGCCGGGCATTCTGTCCATGGCCAACGCGGGGCCGGGAACCAACGGCAGCCAGTTCTTTATTACCCACAAGGCGACCCCGCATCTTGACGGCAGGCACACCGTGTTCGGCCATGTGGTCCAGGGGCAGGACGTGGTGGACAAGATCATTGAAGGCGACAAAATCCAAAAGGTGACGGTTATCCGCCAGGGCGCGAAGGCGCTGGCTTTCGCGAACGGCCAGGCGGCCTTTGACGCCGCCCTGGCGGCGAAGATACTTCCCGGCGCGCAGAAAACAGCTTCGGGCATCAGTTTCAGGACGACGAAAGCCGGTACCGGCATAAAGGCGGGCAGGGGGGATTCCGTCACCGTCCACTATACCGGGTTCTTCCTTGACGGGACGGTTTTCGATTCCAGCAAAAACCGGGAGCCTCTTGAGTTTCAGGCGGGCAAGGGCATGGTGATCCAGGGCTGGGACGAAATGGTTCTTGACATGAAAGAGGGCGAGGAGCGCGTTTTCGTCCTTCCCCCGGACCTTGCCTACGGTTCGCGCGGGGTGGGCCGCGATATCCCCCCCAACGCGTGGCTGCTGTTTGAAGTGCGGCTTATCAAAGTCGAGCGGTAGGGAGGGTGGCGAAGGATAGGCCCCGGTCTGTTTTTGTCTGCCGGGGCTGCGGGCATACCGAACCCAAGTGGATGGGCAGGTGCCCTTCCTGCGGGGAGTGGAACACCTTCCTTGAGGGGGATGCGCTTAAAAAAAGCGGAAGCCCTTCCCGCGCGGCCGCAGGGAAAACGCCGAAGGAGGCGGTCCTTCTTTCCGGGGTGCAGGCCTCCGAGGGCCTGCGCCTGGGTTCCACGCTGGCGGAGCTGGACCGGGTTTTGGGCGGCGGCATTGTCAAAGGCTCCACGATTCTTGTGGGGGGCGAGCCGGGCATCGGCAAATCGACCCTGATGCTGCAGACTGCGGCGGGGCTGGGGATGCGTTACAAAACCCTGTACCTTTCCGGCGAGGAATCGCCGGGGCAGATCCGCCAGCGCGCCGACCGCCTCGGCCTTGATTCAAAAAACCTGCATATTTTCGCCGAAACGGAGCTTGGCCTTGTGGAGGGCTGCCTGCGCCGGCTGGACCCGGAAATCCTTGTTGTCGATTCGATTCAGACTCTTTACTCCCCGGAGCTGGGCGCGGTGCCGGGCACCGTGAACCAAATCAAATTCTGCTGCCACGAGATAACGGAGTGGGCGCGCGGGCGGGGCGCGTCGGTTTTTTTCATCGGCCATGTCACAAAGGAAGGGGCCATCGCGGGGCCGAAAATCATCGAGCACATGGTGGACACGGTTTTGTACTTCGACCAATCCGGCGGGGATATCCGTTTTCTGCGGGCCGCGAAGAACCGTTTCGGTTCCGTTGACGAGATCGGGCTTTTCTCTATGGGGGAGAAGGGCCTGGCCCAGGTTTCCGACCCTTCGGCCCTGTTTCTTGTGGAGCGCGAGGGCAGCCTGCCTTCTGGAGTCGTGCCGGCGCCGGTGTACGAGGGCAGCCGCGTCCTTCTTGTGGAGATACAGGCCCAGACGGTTCCGGCGAAGGGCGGCCTGTCGCGGGTGTACTCCGACAGGATTGACCCGGGCAGGGTGTCCCGCATTGCCGCGGTTTTGGAAAAGCACGCGAACCTTCGTTTTTCCGACCAGGATGTGTATGTGAATGTCGCGGGGGGCATCCGCCTGGGCGAGGTGGGAATCGAGCTTCCCCTCGCGATGGCCCTGTATTCCGCGCGCACGGGGCTTCCCTTTCCCCAAAACACAACCGTTGCCGGGGAGGTAAGCCTTGCCGGGGAAATCCGCCCCGTGCCGCATTTCCGGCGGAGGCTGCGCGCGGCCCTGGACATGGGCTTTTCCGTCTTTGTCGGCCCTGAAAAAATCGGCGACGAGGACGAGGCGTGCGAAACCTGGGTGCGCGCGGCCTCGGTGGCGCAAAGCATCCAAAAAGTGTTTGGAAGCGCGAAGGGCGGCGGGGCCGCGCCATAGGCAGTAACTGTAGCGGCAAAAAAGCCGCCACGAAGGCGGAGAACCGGAAAACAAACCACTGGCGGCACGGACCAAGAAACCACGGGCCTCGCGGACGAAGAATCAGGAATGGAGAGTGAAGATCTTTCCTCATTCCCAATCCTTCCCTTCCGCGCCTTTTTCGTGGTTCCCCTGGCTTTGTCAGTGAGGTCAGTGGTCTCTTTTTCTTGTCTGCGTAGGTCAGCGGTCTCTTACAGCGCCTCCACGTCCCTGACCGGCAGCGACAGGCTTTCGGCTATGTCGCTGACCGGATAGCCCTTCGCCTTGAACCGCCGGGCGCTTTCCAACAGATGCTGGTATGCCTTTCTTTCGTCTTCCGCGCGGGCTTCCTTCCAGCCTTCCTCGCGCGCAAGCTGTTTCTCTTCCAGAAAACCCTCAACAAGCTGGTCAAACATGTGCCTTTCCTCCTTCTTCTCAATCGCATCGGTAAAAGCGTTTATTTTCTCTTCCGGCA
>JAISXE010000138.1 GCA_031270615.1 Spirochaetia bacterium | reverse complement strand
CCTTGGTCATTGCGAGGTATTTGTGGGTCAGGTTTAGCCCCTCCCCGCCGCACTGAATAGGACTTACAAAATGGCCTTGCAAACCCCTTGTGATGTGCCATGCAAATCCCTGGGGCCGCACATGCGCCCAAATTCCGAATCATAAACGGGCTAGTAAACAGGCCCCAAGTGAAGGGTCCGGGTGAGTTTTATATTGTATAATCACTCCACACCTCGCCTTTTGAGTAAATCTTCGCGCCGAAAAAAACGATGTACACGGTCTTTCGGTTTTTTTCGCGGATGGCCGTCCACTCTTTTTTGTTGATGTCGGCCTCGATTTCCTTCCCGCCGGAGAGGGTTTCAAGATGCACCCGCACCCTGCTGCCCAGAATCCTGTGGGCGGTAATTTTGGCCTCTATGCCTTTATTGTCATCGTTGGATAAACTGATGGCGACATCGTGGGGCCGCACGAAAAACGAAACCTCCGTGCCCCTGGGCGCGTTTTCGCTGTTCTCAAGATCAAGAACCCCCTTGTCCAGCCGCGCGTGAAACAGATTCACGTTCCCCAGAAAGCCGTACACAAAAGGATTCGCTGGATGGTCGTATACATCCTCTGGAGTGCCGACCTGCTCAACCCGGCCCTTGTTCAGGATGACGATGTTGTCCGACACTTCCAATGCCTCTTCCTGGTCGTGGGTGACAAAGACGCTGGTTATATGAATCTCGTCATGGAGGAACCGCAGCCAGCGCCTGAGTTCCTGCCGGACTTTCGCGTCCAGCGCGCCGAAAGGCTCGTCCAGAAGAAGGACCCTCGGCTCAATGGCAAGCGCCCGGGCCAGGGCCACGCGCTGTTTCTGCCCGCCGGAAAGCTCCGAGGGCAGGCGGCCCGCCAAAGACTCAAGCTGCACCAGCGAAAGCAGTCTATAAACCTTCTCGCGGATCTCCCGTTTGCCTGGCCGGATAGCGCGGGGGCGGATTTTTAGGCCGAAGGCGATATTCTCAAACACGCTCATGTGCCTGAAAAGCGCGTAGTGCTGGAACACAAAGCCGACCTTGCGGTCTTTGGTCTGCTTGTGCGTGGAGTCTTCCCCGAACAGGCTGATGGATCCGGCATCGGGGACCTCCAGCCCCGCGATGATGCGCAAAAGGGTCGTTTTCCCCGAACCCGATGGGCCCAGGAGGGCGGTAATTTCCCCGGAGGGAATTGTAAGGTTAATGCTGTCCAGGGCGGTAAAATCGCCGAACTTCTTGCTGATATTCGCAATCTCTATACTCATGTTCTTTTCGTCTCCACAAACTCCAGGGAAGCGGATTTGCGCTGCTGCTGGATAAAATGTTCGATAACCGTTTTCGCAATCAATGTTACCAGGGCCAGCAGGGTCAAAAGCGAGGCCAGCGCGAAGGCCGCGCTGAACATATACTCGTTGTACAAAAAATCAATAAACAAAGGCATCGTGGCCGTAACTCCCCGGATAAGCCCCGAAACAACGGCCACCGCGCCGTATTCTCCCATGGAACGGGCGTTGGTAAGGACAACGCCGTACAAAAGGCCCCATTTAATGTTGGGCAGGGTAATCTTAAAAAAAGTCTGCAGGCCGTTCGCGCCCAGGGTCAGGGCCGCTTCCTCGTCGTCCCTGCCCATTTCCTCCATCAGCGGAATCAGTTCCCGGGCCACAAAAGGAAATGTTACAAATGCCGTGGCGATAAAAATACCCGGCACGGCAAAAACAATCTTGATGCCCCGTTCGATGAGCCAGGCCCCAAACCAGCCGAAAGAGCCAAACAAAAAAATAAACAGCAGGCCCGCGATAACCGGAGAAATCGCGAAAGGCACTTCGATAAGCGTGATAAGCACCTTCTTGCCCCTAAAATTAAATTTGGTAATCGCCCAGGCGAGCATGACGCCGAAAACCGTATTAACCGGCACGCACACAAGGGCCGTTGCAAGCGTAAGTTTAATGGCCGAGAAAATATCCGGGTCGCGGAAGGAAGCCGCATAGGCGTCCAGGCCGGACTCAAAGGCCTGCGAAAAAATAGTAACAAGCGGAATAAATATAAAAACCGTCAGAAAAGCCAGGGAGATAAAAATCAGAAGCGGCTTTATCCACCTGGGTTCTTTATTGATTTTTGGGGCGTTCAATTTTTCTTTCTCCTTTTCGCGAAGGCCTGCAAAAGATTAATGCACAGCAAAAGGATAAACGCGAAAACCAGCATGGTTACGCCTATGGCGCTTGCGCCCCGGTAATCAAACTGCAAAAGTTTTTTTACGATAAGCAGGGGAACGATTTCCGTCTCGTAGGGCATGTTGCTCGAAATAAATATAATGGAACCATACTCCCCCAGCCCCCGGGCAAAAGCCAGGGCAAAACCCGTCAGAAGGGCAGGAAAAATGGCGGGGAAAATAACCTTCAAAAATATCTGGTAAAAATTGGCCCCCAAACTGCTTGCGGCCTCTTCCAGTTCCTTGTCCAGCTCCTCAATAACCGGCTGTACCGTCCGCACCACAAAAGGAAGCCCGATGAATATTAAAGCGATAACGATTCCCGCCTTCGAGTAGGCTATCTCAATGCCAAAGTTTTGCAGAAAGGCCCCCAGAATTCCGTTAGGCGAAAAAATGGCTGCAAGGGAGATTCCCGCCACCGCCGTGGGAATGGCGAAAGGCAGGTCGATGAGCGCGTCAATGACGCGCCTGCCGTAAAAACGGTAGCGGGTCAGCACCCAGGCCAGAATCAGGCCGAAAACAGAGTTGAAGGCGGCGGCAAGGAAGGTTGACACAAAGGAGATGCGGAACGAGGTGGTAACCCTTTCATCGGAAACAATGGCCCAAAAGTCCGCGAAAGACAGTTGGGCCGAATAGATGATGAGGGCGCTTAGGGGGATAAAAACAAGAAGGCTCATATACGACAGGGAAAGCCCAAGGGTAAGGCCGAATCCCGGAAGTTTCGCGGCGGTTTTCTTTTTGGTAAATAGTCCCATGTGAATATTCCTTTTGGCGGCCGGCTTTGGCGGCCCGCAGTCTGCCGCGCATGTTGGATAGGAGCGGAAATCCCGCAGTCCTGGGATTCCCGCCCGAATCTTATTTCTTTTTCAGCTCGGTGATGATTTTGTCGAAAATCGTGTTGTCGCCGAAATACTCATCGTGAACCTTGTGCCAGCCGCCAAAGTATTCGTCTATGGTAATGAGCTTGAGCGTGGGGAACTGGTTTGCGTATTCCTTTGCCACGTCCGGGTCGGAGGGCCGGTAGTAGTGCTTGCCCGCCAGCCGCTGCGCTTCTTTGGAATACAGGTAGGTAAGATATTCCTTTGCCACCTCCAGCGTGCCGCGTTTTGCGGCAATGCCGTCAACCCAGGACACCGTAGGCTCGGCGAGGATGCTCAAAGAGGGAACAACGATTTCGAACTTTCCCTTGCCCAGCTCGTTGATGGAAAGAAAGGCTTCGTTTTCCCAGGCCAGAAGCACATCCCCCAGCCCGCGCTGCACAAAGGTGTTGGTCGAACCCCGCGCGCCGGAGTCCAGAACCGGGACATTGGCGTAGAGCTGTTTGACAAATTCGCGGGCCTTCGCGTCTCCGCCGTATTTCTCCTTGGCAAAGGCCCAGGCCGCGAGAAAATTCCACTGCGCGCCGCCGGATGTTTTGGGGTCCGGCGTGATGACCGCGACGCCGGGTTTTATCAGGTCATCCCAGTCTTTGATGTGTTTGGGGTTGCCCGCGCGTACCAGAAAGACGATGGTCGAGGTATAGGGCGAGCTGTTTTTGGGCAGCCGGGACTGCCAGTTTGGGTCGATGAGTTTTGCTTTGTCGCCTATCTGGGTAATGTCGTAGGCAAGGGCCAGGGTAACCACGTCCGCCTCGTTGCCTTCGATAACGCCCCGGGCCTGGCCGCCGGAACCGCCGTGGGACTGCCGCACCGTTACGGAAACGCCGGTTTTTTCCTTGTAATACTTTCCGAAAACCTCGTTGTATTCCCGGTAAAACTCGCGGGTGGGGTCGTAGGACACGTTGAGGATGGATACTTCTTTTGGGGCGGCGGCGTTCCCGCCGCCGGAAGCCGGGGCGTCGCTCGAACCGGCGGCAAACACAGAAGCCGCCGCCGCAAGCAGCGCGAGAGCCAGGATCGTCGTTTTTTGCAGAAATCTCATGAAATTCTCCTTGAAAATAATTCATAGTTAAACTATGTATTTACTAATATAATAAAGTCGGCAAACAATGTCAATATGTTTCTTATTATTTTTATAGAAATTATATGAATTTATTCAGGAATAATATCGACCTGACGCGCCTCACGCAAAAGAACAAGAGAAATCACGCACCCACCGCGTGCGGTTATTTGGGCGTGTGTGGTCAGTGGTCTTCCTGTTTTTGTTCGTGTCTGTCCGTGAGGTCCGTGGTTTCCTTGCCCGTATGTATCAGCGGTCCTACCACGCTTTTTCCGAAACGGGTTTTGTTACTTTTACATCCTCGCCGGAAAGCGTGATCAGGTAAAAGCCCTTTGAAAGGGCGTATTCGATTACCCTGTCGGGGGCGGAGAGG
>JAISXE010000117.1 GCA_031270615.1 Spirochaetia bacterium | reverse complement strand
TTCGCCCAGTGGTTGCAATCAGGGGAATCGCGGAAGGCCGATAAACCGCGACTGCGATTGCAGGCAATCGCCCTGCATTCACGCAGGTTGCTGTAAGCGGGTAGTACAGGGGGGGCGATCACGCCAATTCCGGGATGCATGGGCGAGCAGCATCCCGCAGGGATGCGACCAGCCCCTCGCAATTTCCGGGGGCAATTTTTGCAGGGCAAAAATTGCCCTGGCCGCGCAAGGGATTGGAGGGGGCGCTGAAAGCGCGCCCGCAGGGCCGGAGCGATAGCGCAGCCCCGGAAAGCCCGGTTTTTGGCGCTCGGCGCCAAAAATGCGCCCAAGATCGATCCTAAAGGGTTTCCTCGCGGACGAAGATGTCGATTATTTCGCGGGGGGTTTGCGCCGAGCGCAGGGCGCCGAGGAATTCGTCCCCGTGCAGGTAGCGGGCGAGCTTGCTCAAAAGCCTCAAGTGGGTGTTGGCGCTTCCTTCCGGGCCCAGGAGTATGAAAAATATGTCGACGGGGCTGCCGTCCAGGGCGTCGAAGTTTACCGGGGTTTTTTTCCTGCCGAAACCGATTAGGCTGCTGTCAATGCCGCGGATAAGCCTGTGGGGAATCGCGACGCCTTTGCCGATGCCGGTCGAAATCTCTTTTTCCCGCTCGATGAGTTCTTCGACGACGCTTTGGCCGCCGCGCACTTTGCCGCTTCTGACCAGCATGGCTACCATCTCTTCGATGATTTCCCGCTTTTTTTTGCCTTTCAGGTCAAGGTCGATACAGTCCGCAGACAATAATTCGGAAAAATTGACATCCATCCCTATTCCTCCCGGGGCCCCGGGCCCACGCAGTCATCCACGGGGACGGTAAAGAAGATGCCCGTTCCCGGCGTGGAAAGGCCCCCGCAAACGCGGTCGAGGAGCTTTTTGAGATGGGGGAGAACGGATTCGTCGTGGATTACGGAGATGATGGTTTTGTTGCGGGGTTTCGCGTCCTGCATCAAATCCCGAAAGCCCGCGAAGAGGGGGATTTCGTATGTCAGAAACCTGCCCATGCCCACCGAGTCGAGAATCGTGGCGTCGTTCACGCCTGCCTCAAGGAAGGCCGACAACACATTGGGTAAAAGCTCTTCTTTGTTCAGTATAAAAACAAGTAATTTCATCTGACTCTATAATAAAGCATTGTGAGGGGAAATGGCAAGCCGCGGCTGCAGGGGGAAGCAGCAATTCCGATTTCAAAACGAAAATCACAAGAAATGCGGTTTTTACGAAAGCCTGTTCCAAAACCCAATTTATAATTTCACTCCGATTCGGAATTTTGGCGCCTTTTTGGCGCTCCCGCGCCAAAAACCCGGGTTGCATGGGCGAGCAGTATTTTTGTATCCGCTACGCGGATACAAAAATACGACCAGCCGGGCTTTCCGCTCCAATTCCTCAGCCCCTGCGGGGCTTGCGGGATTTCCGCTGCAATCCCTGGCGCCCCACGGGCTATTTGCGCTTCGCGCAATTTAATTCTATAAAATGATGGCAAACGCCGATGCCCTGCAAGCCGCGGTTTCAGGGGCAGGCACTGCGGGAATCGCCTTTGGCGATTCCCGCCTACAAGCAGGCGGCGCGATTTTGCGCGAGCTAAATCGCGGGGTGTGCCGCCACGGCATTTGCTTCGCAAATGCGCGTCTTTGCCACCGCCGGCCGCGGCGGTAAAAGCTGGCGGCCACGCTTGGAGGATGGGGCCAAAACGCCGCGCCTTTATTGCCGCCGGACAGGGTTGTATGTGGTGAAATGGTTTTTTTTGAAACTGGGGGTTGCTGAAGCTGTGCGGGAAAAGAGTCCGCCCCCGGGGGCGGACCTGCTGTTAGTTATATGAATCGCGGCTTTCTTCATAGCGGGATTTGGATCCGCCATGGAAGCCCCCCCGCCCGCCCTGGGGTCTTTCCTGCGCCTCGTTGACGCGGAGTTGCCTGCCGTCAACCTCCTGCCCGTCCAGGCCTTTGATTGCCGCTTCCTTGGCCTCGGGCGTTGACATTTCCACAAAGGCAAAACCCCGGAACCTGCCGGTTTCCCTGTCGCTGATCATGCGCACGGATGCGACTTCCCCAAATGCGGAAAAAGCCTGTCTTACCTTTTCTTCCGTGGCGGAATAACTGAGATTCCCCACATAGATGCGTGTACTCATTTCTAAAAAAATCCTCTCTCTTTAGAGCTTTAGAGTGTTTCCCTATCACCGTGGATATTTACAGGAAACTGGTTCCACTATACCAGCGTTTCCGCAAGCTGTCAAATAAAAAAAAAAATAAAAAAATGGCATCGGTATCAGCCGGGGAAGAAGAGTGCGGGCTTTTTGGTCGAAATTTCCGGCTTTTGCCGGTGTTCGTCCCTGCCGTCTTTTATTTTTCTTCTCCCTGGTAGTCAATCAGCGTGTACACGGGGATTCCCGGCAGGAGGTTCCTGAAATTGAGGAAAGGCAGGCCGATGACGGCGGCAATGCCGGCAACGGAAAAACCGTTTTCCCGAAAGATTGCGGCGACGGCGCTTAATGTGCCGCCCGTCGCTACAAGGTCATCGATAATGAGGACGGACCCTGGCCGGGCAAGGTCGGCTTTCTGCACTTCGATGGAGTCCTCCCCGTATTCGAGGGCAAAGCCGCGGGAAATCGTTTCCCCCGGCAGTTTGCCTTTCTTGCGGGCCAGGATAAGCGGCAGGCCGCAACGTTCAGCGACAGGCGCCGCGAAGATGAAGCCCCGCGCTTCGATGGTGGCTATGGCGTCCGCGCCTGCTTCCTTCGCCCTGGCGGTAAGGCGGTCCACGCAGTAGCGGAAGGCGGGAGGCGTTGCCAGAATGCCGGTTATGTCGTAAAAGAGTATCCCCGGTTTGGGAAAATCCGGCACTTTCCGAATCGCCGTGTCAAGATTGTAGATTGTCATAGCAAAAATAATACTACGGGTTTTAATAATAAGCAAGCAGGCAATTTTTGCCGGGTGCAACTTCTTTTCGGGTGTAATCAGGCGGCCGGGGTCTGCCGCACATGGGTAAGCCACAGGCCGCTTTCCGCCTTTGCTCTCAGCGTCAGCAACTTTTGGGCATTCTGTTCATC
>JAISXE010000074.1 GCA_031270615.1 Spirochaetia bacterium | reverse complement strand
CCCAATAAAACCGCGCGCGGACAGCGCGTGATTCCGTCCAGGCAGCAGGGCGAGAGGCCCGAAAAATTTTTTGCGTATAAAAGCCGAAGGGCCGACAAAAAAACCGCACCCGGAAATTGCGGGGCTGGTCGCAATTTTTTTAAAAGGCCGTACAAGCAGGTCGTGGGCTGAAAGCCCCGCGTTGGTGAAACAGAACGGTCTGCCGCCCATGCAACCTGGGTTTTTGGCGCGGAGCGCCAAAAGGTGTCCAAATTCTTAATCCACTTGCCCCTCCTAATTTCTAATTCTTAATTCCCGTCCGCGCCCGTCCGTGCGGTCAGTGGTTTTCTCCCCCGACCGGACAGGCTGCCGAAAAAGGGTGGGGGCGAGGCTTTGGAAAAGCTGTTCAGGGACTACGTTCCGGCTTCTGGACAAACAGGCGCGGGTGTGCTACCTTACGGGCTATGGCAAAAACAGTACAGGCCGGATCCGAGGGCCAAAAAACAAGGACCCCGCGCAGGGGCATCCATCATCCTGTTACCTACGCCTTTACCGTGGTGATTCTCGTCATAATCGTGGTGGCTTTTGTTTTTGTTCCTGCGGTCGGCGAGATGGGCGGCGGGTCGGGAAGCGTCGTTTTTGGAAGTTACAAGGGCAAGGCGATTGAATATGTGCCGGGGAATTATTTTTCCCAGCAACTGGACCTGGCGCAGCAAAGGGCGGAGGATAACGCGCGCGCCCAAGGGACGCAGGCGGGCGACGAGAATATGCGGGAGAGGCTCTACCAGATATGGCGGGAGGCTTTCGCGATAACCGCGTTTCACACGGCGGTTGTGTCAATCGTGCAGGAGGGCGGCGCGGGCGTTTCGGAAAAGCGTGTCGACGAGACCCTGGTGCGTTATCCGCGTTATACGGAAGACGGGGAGTTTTCCGAGAAGCGCTACAACCAGACTCCGAGCGCCGAAAGGCTTATCATCCGCAATTCAACGCGGGAGGACATTCTGTACTATACCTACCTGCAGGATCTGCTGGGGATCCGCATTTCCAAAGGGGAACGCGAGTTTTTCAAGAACATGGGCAGCCCGGAGCGCAACCTGCGTTTCCTTAGTTTCGGTTTCGATGAGTTTCCTGAGGAGAAGGTGGCGGAGTATGGGAGGGAGAACGCCGAGAAGTTTTCCCAGGCGAAGCTCTCCGTCATCACCGTGACATCCTCCCGTTCTGACGCGCAGAAGATCCGGGACCAGGCCACATCCGGCGCGGGTTTCGCCGAGCTTGCCATCGCCCAGTCCAAGGACGCTTTCGCGAAGACCGGCGGCGATATGGGGTGGCGGTATTTTTACGAGCTTGCCGGCTTTGGCAGGAGCGACGAGGATATCCGAGGTTTGTTCCAGCTTGCCGTGGGGGATGTCAGCCCCGTCATTGAGGGGCCTTCGGGCGCGGACGGGGAAGTGCAGAGTTATTCGATTTTCCGCTGTGACGAGGCGGTGCGCCTGCCGGTTTTTACCGCCGCGGACACAATCGCCGCGGTGCGCGGGTATATGAACTCGGTTGAGCGCGGCAGCATCCAGGACTACGTTCTTGGGCAGGCCGGGGACTTCCGGGCAAAGGCTTCCTCCACTTCTTTTCTGTCGGCGGCGCTTTCGGCGGGCAAGAACGTGCAGGAGACGGGGTTTTTCCCGATCAACTACGGCGATTCCTTTTTCCTGAAGCGCGTGGCGCAGAGCAACGCCTCCCTCGCGGTGGCGGCGTACCAGGAGGGCTTTTTTTCCACGGCTTTTTCCCTGAAGGAAGGCGAGGTGTCCGAGCCGGTCATCCTCCAGGATTCCGTCATCGTTTTGCAGCTTTTGGAGGAACGGGAAGTCGGGGCCGGGGAGATGGGTTTTCTTGACGAGTACCTTCCCAGCCTTGTGGGCAGGTACCAGGAGGAAAGCCTGCAGCAATTCATCCTGAATCCAAGCGATTTCAAGGACAACTTCGAGGCCGGCTTCCGCGCGCTCTACCAGTTTGAAGACTGATGCGCTCCGGGCTGCGGGTTGAGGATTCGCCGGAGGGTCCCGTCCTGTACAGCGGCGACAAACCGCTGCAGCATCCCCAGCATCCCAAAACCCGGGCAGACGAAACCGCGCGGCGCGAGAATATCCAGGGCCAGACCCTGGTGCTGGTCCCCTCCCCCCTTTTCGGCTATGGCCTTGGGGCCCTTCTTGAAAACCTTCCAAAGGAAAGCCGCGTGCTGTGCGTGGAGCATGACGAGGGGCTTATGGCCGCCTCCCTCCTGCATTTCCCCCCCGCCCTTATGCGGGATCCCCGCCTCGCCTTTGTCCGGGCGGCGGATGTGTGGCAGGCGCGGGGCTTCGCGGCGCGGCATTTCGGGGCGCATCTTTTCCGCCGCGTGGCGATGGTTCCCCTGACGCGCGGGTATTCCCTTTTTCCGGGTTTTTACCGCGAACTCTCCGCGGCCCTTCTGGATATGGTCCAAACCTACTGGCGCAACAGGATGACAAGCCTGCACATGGGGCGGCTGTGGATCGCGAACCTCTTTGCGAACCTGGCCCAGCTTCCTTCCTGTTTCTCCCTGGAGGATCTCACGTTTGCCCGGCCCCTGGTGCTGGCCGCGGCGGGCGAATCGCTGGAGAGGCACCTGGGGTTTCTTGCCTCGCGCAGGGCGGAGTTTTCCCTGGCCTGTGTCGATACGGCCCTGCCGGTCCTCTGCGCCGCGGGCTTAAACCCCGACCTCATCATCATAGCGGAGGCCCAGTTCGCCAACATCTACGATTTCGCGGGCCTGCAAAACTGGAACATCCCCATAGCGGCGGACCTCTGCTCGTATCCGGGAATCCTGCGGCGTTTCGGCGGCCCGCGCTACCTCTTTGTGTCGCGCTTCGCCGACCTCGGGTGGTTTTCCCGCGAGGACGTGAGGGCCGTCCTGCCGCCCCTTATCCCGCCCCTGGGTTCCGTGGGCGTCATGGCCCTGTACCTGGCCTGCCGCGCGGCGGCGGAAGCCTGCCCGGTTTTTCTGGCGGGCATGGACCTGCGCTATCCGGCGGGCAAACCCCACGCGAGGGGAAGCCCCTCCCACACCCTGCTCCTCGCGCGGCAGGGCCGCCTGTCCTTCCCCCGCCACCTTGCATCCTGGTACGGCAGGCCGAGGGAAAAAGCGCCCCTTGCCCGGGGCGGGACGGTTTCGGCGGACGCGGTTCTCGCCTCCTACAGAAACCCCCTCGCGCGGATCGCCCAGGGCCGGAAAAACATCTTTGCCCTGGAAGGCGAAGGCCTTGACCTGGGAGTCCCCCTTGCCTCCCACGGCGAAGTCCGGGCCATGCTCTCCTCGTTCCGGCCCCCTGCCCTGCCGCCGCCCCCCGCCCCCCCCTTTCTCCGGGACGCCCGGGAGGTGGACGCCTTTTGCCGCGCCCAGGCGCTGGAACTCAAGACCCTCGCCGCATCGCCAGTCCTTTCCGCCGGGGACACGGCGCTCCGCGACTACCTCTTCCTGGACTGCCCCGAAAACCCGCCCTACCCCCTCGAAGACGCGGGCTTTGTCCGCCGCGTGCGGGAGAGGGCCGCGTGGCACGCGCTGCGGCTCAGGACTGCCGAAGAATAAGGGCTTACCCTTAAATAACGCATAATACACAAAGGCAAAAATTTACCACGGACTGCGCCGACAAAGACAGACAAAAAACCGGGTTTTCTAAACAACCCTGTTGAAAAAAATCTGCCCGGGTACGGTTTTTGCCCTGGCAAAAACCGTACCCGGAAATTGCGGGGGCTGGTCGCGATTTCCTTTAAGGCCGTACAAGCAGGCCGTGGGCGTAGCCCCGCGTTGGTAGCGCAAAACGGTCTGCCGCCCATGCATCCCGGCTGGTCGCGATTTTCTTTAAGGCCGTACAAGCAGGCAATTTTTGCCCTGGCAAAAATTGCCTACGGAAATTGCGGAAAAATCGCGTGATAGCCCCCAGGGTTCTACCGGCTTACAGCACCTTGCCTGAATGCGGCGCGATTGCCTGCAATCGCACTCGCGGTTTATTGGCCTTCCCGCGATTTCCCTGGTTGCAGCATAAGGCGAAGCCCCGCAAATCACGCAATTTCCGGGCTTGAAGCCCTCAGTGGGGTGTAGTGGTTTTTGCCGTGGGCGTAGCCCCGTGTTGGTGAAACAGAACGGTCTGCCGCCCATGCAACCCGGGTATGAACCATGCCATAAAATCCAATTCCTTGCCAAACGAAGATACCTCGGAGCTTGCTCCGAGGTTCTTCATTGCTGTGCAGTGAGGTCTTTCGGTTTCTCTTATTCTGTTGTGCA
>JAISXE010000035.1 GCA_031270615.1 Spirochaetia bacterium | reverse complement strand
GCAATCGCGGTCGCGGTTTATCGGCCTTTCGCGATTTCCTGATTGCAACCACTGGGCGAAGCCCCGCAAAATCACGCAATTTCCGTGATTGCTGTGCCCTGTGGTCAGTGTGGTCCGTGGTTTCTCGTATTCTGTTGTGCAAGGCGGGGAATTATTTGGGGATAGGCTCTAAGTTGCCATTGTAAAAACGGATTGCCTTGATGAATGGCTGTGCCCGACAGACTCTGATTATTTACTGGCCTACAAAGCGCCGACTTGTTAATAGACAGATATCTATTGCCTCTTATAAAAAAAACGGCTACACTATTCTCAGATTTCTTTTTGGGGAAGAATTTCTCATGAAAAAGGTTACTATCAAGGATATAGCAAAAAAGGCCGGCGTTTCTACCGCCACGGTTTCACGGGCCCTGAGCAAAGGCGCCCTTGTGGCCGATGAAACGCAGTTTGCCATTGCGAAGGCAGCGGGGGAACTCGGATATAACAGAAGCTCCAAAGCGCTGCTTCGCAACGAAGGAAAACCCGGCCTGATCTATTTTTTAATGAAATCCGCCCAGATAAACCCCTTTGCCCGGATGCTTGATTTCTCCATTATCCAGGCTGCGGAAAAATGGAATATCAAAATCGTATCCGCCAGCCTTAATCCAGAAGCAACCAAAACCGGCAAGCCGGATCCTTTAACCGAAGCGCATATTATCATGCACATTCAGGAAGCCATGAAACTATGCGTCAAGGGCATGATAATTTCAGGCTTTGAAGATAAAATAATGAATAAATCCATTTCACTGCTGATACAAAACTGTGGTATCCCCATTGTCTTTATAAACCGTGGATTTGATTCCTATTCGTTTACCTGCGTTTCTTCCGATGCTAGTAAAGGAATTTACTTCGCCACGAAGTATCTGCTGGAAAATGGGAGAAAAAACCTATTGATGCTGGCATTGACCTGGCAGATGTTGAGGACAAGAGGGTTTCTCCGGGCCATTGAAGAGCACAGTCCGGAAAAACCGAAACATGCCGTTGTTGAAATACACGATGACTCCATCAAAAACACATATGGGGAAACTGAAAAAATATTCAAAAAAAATCCGCATATTGACGGAATTCTGTGTTCGTCCGACGAGCTTGCCGCAGGGGTACTACGGTATCTGGTCCACGAGGGCAAAAAAGTCCCTGACGACGTGGAATTGATAGGGTATAACGACAATTTGGCGCCGATGTTGACCCCGCCTATTAGCAGCGTGCAAGTCCCAATAAAAGAAATTGCCGAATCGGCGATTGAAATGATCGTAAAAGAAGAGGCGGGGACAGATCCGTCCCTCGTTAAGACTGTGATTCTTGAACCCCGCCTGATAGTCAGGAACTGGCAAAACGGTCCCGTCCTGTAATCAAACCGCCCAAACCCCTACTTCTTAAAACTCCCCACTCCCCTACTCTTCCTCCGCAATCAAAAGCGTCCGGGGGTCAAGCCGCACATGCAGGTTTTCCTGCGTGTAGTTTTCGTAGTCTTTTACCAGTTGCAGGGCGATAAAATCCTTTTTGTCCGAAAGGGTGATAAGCACGTCAACATATTCCATAAACGGCTTCAGCTCTTCGGGCACCCCGCCCGGAAGAAGGGGAACGCCCTCCTTCGTGGAAGCCGAAAACCAGATGCACACCCCCATCTCCGCCGCGAACTCTTTCAAAGCCTTGAAGTTTTCAATATTGCCCCGGGACAGGTTATAGCCGTCCACGATAACGAGGTCCGCGGCGAAATTCCCGTCCTTAATCATGGACTTCAGGCTGCGCACCACCTGGCCCGGCACAAGGCCCTCCTGGTTAAAGTTCATGATAACGCGGTTCCTGATAATCTCGTTGTGGGTTTCCATCGCGTCCTCAAGGTTGCGCTTTTTGGCGATCTCCCTGAAAATGTCCTCGTACCAGCTTATGATATGGTCGGTGCGGGACGAAAACGAAACATGGATAACGTGCCTGCCCTGCATCAGGCTTACGGTGGAGATATACACAAGGCAGGCCGTTTTCCCCACCCCCTTGGGAGAGGCGATAACCGCCATATTGCCCGGCTTCAGTCCGCCGCGGATGGATTTCTCAAGTATGCGCAGAGGGTTCCTTTGAACGAACTCTTCTTTTACCATTTTGGGTTCATCTCCTACAAAATTATTTTTGCTCTTTCCTGCGTTTTTCCTGATAGTCCTTTTTCAGCTCCTCGGAAATCGCAGCGGGCACGCGCCCGTATTTAAGAATTTCCATAGTAAACTCCGCCTTGCCCTGGGTCAGGGATCTAAGCACCGTGGAATATCCGAACATCTCGCTCAAAGGAACCTCGGCCTCAATCTGGCAGAAAGCGCCGTCCTCCGTGGAACTCACGATAATGCCCCGCCTCTGGTTCAGGCTGCCGAAAACGTTCCCCTGGAACTCCGTGGGGCCTTCCACATTCACCTTCATAATCGGCTCAAGAATAACCGGCTTCGCCCTTTCGTAAGCCTGGCGGAAGGCCCCGATGCCCGCCTGCTGGAAAGCCATATCCGAGGAGTCGACCGGGTGCGTGGCCCCGTCGTTGATAGTCATGCGTATATTCACAATCGGAAAACCGATAAGCGTGCCCTTGGCCATGGCCGCCTGAAAACCCTTGTCGCAGGAAGGAATAAACTCATTGGGAATGACGCCGCCCCTGATCGCGTCCACAAACTCGTAGTCGCTCTCCGGGTTGGGCTCCATAAAACCCGCCACGCGCCCGTACTGGCCCGAACCGCCCGTCTGCTTCTTGTGCGTGTAATCAAACTCCGCCCGCTGGGTAATCGTCTCGCGGTAGGCAACCTGCGGCATACCCGTCTGGACCTCCGCCCGGTACTCGCGCTTCATGCGCTCGATATACACGTCAAGGTGCAGCTCCCCCATCCCCTGAATAATCGTCTGGTTCGACTCAGGATCCACAAAGGTGCGGAAGGTCGGGTCCTCCTTAGTAAAACGGCCCAGGGCCTTCGCCATATTGTCCGAGGAGTTTTTGTCCTTGGGCATGACGGCAAGCGAAATAACCGGCGCGGGAACATACATCGAAGTCATCGAGTAGTTCGTCCCGTGCTTGCAGAAAGTGTCGCCGGAGGCGCAGTCGATACCGAACAGCGCCACAATGTCCCCGCAAGGCGCCTCGGAAATATCCTCCATGGAGTTCGCGTGCATCCTGATAAGCCGCCCGATCTTGAAACGGCGGCGCAGCCGCGAATTGTACAACTCGTCGCCCTTTTTAATCGAACCCTGGTAAATGCGGATGTAAGTAAGCTGGCCGTACTGCCCGTCCTCAAGCTTAAAAGCAAGGGCAACCGCCTCCTCCCGGCCATCGGCCCGCAGCTCAATCTGCTTCTCGTTGTCGTCCAGGTCCAAGGCATAATTCCTGACCTCCCCCGGATCCGGCAAATACGAAACAACCCCGTCCAGAAGCGTCTGGATACCCTTGTTTTTGTACGCCGAACCCACAAAAACCGGCACAAGCTCGCGGGCAAGCACACCCCTGCGAACCGCCGCGCGGATCTGATCCTCCGTCGCCCTTCCGTCAAGGTAGGCCTCCGCAAGCTCGTTTGAAAACATCGAAGCCGCGTCTATAAGCTCCTCGCGCCGCCCCTCCGCCTCCGCAAGCATATCCCCGGGAATATCCCTCTCCACCACATCCTCGCCGCCATCGCCCTCGTAGTAAAGAGCCTTCATCTTCACCAAATC
>JAISXE010000022.1 GCA_031270615.1 Spirochaetia bacterium | reverse complement strand
CATGTAGTGATCCCAGGGGTTGCAGGGGCCGGTGGTGTTAAAAAACCGCACGGCACGTTTTTGCGGCTGGCTAAATGAATTTGCCACTATGCTTTACACCGTATCCATAAAAGTCTTTTCTGTCTTGTTAAAAATTATTATCCCGCTGACCACGACGAGCAGCGTAATAAGAACGCTTAATCTCCTAATAGGAGAGGTTAATTGTTCCCGCGCCAAGGTAGGCTTTTTTGAAAAGCTCGATGGCCGGCACAACAGGGTTTTATGATTGTCCATTTTTCAGCTTCGCTTGGCATATTCACAGAATAATTTCTCCATCGCAAATTCTAAGTATCGTATTGATAAACCATGCTTCCCATCACCCGGCCTATCCCCTCTTCCAGCCCCACTTTTTCTTTCCAGCCCAAAGCGCGCAAGCGCAAAACATCCAGCAGCTTCCGCGGCGTGCCGTCAGGTTTCGTGGGGTCAAACTCCGCCCGCCTTTATACCCCGCAATCCGCGGTATAAGCCGCGCAAGTTCTTTTACGGCAAGGTCCTTTCCCGTTCCTATGTTGATTATCTCGCCAATGTCTTTTGCCTCATATTTTTCCATAAGGAACACGCAGGCGTCCGCGAGGTCGTCGGAATATAAAAATTCCCGATACGGATTTCCCGTCCCCCACACAACGACACGGTCTGTATATATTCCGTGCCTTTCCAGCTCCGCCCGCACTTCGGCCTCTCCGGCGGCCGCGAATTTTCCGCTTTTCCCGTAAAAATCAAGATTCCCGCGCAGCGCGTCAAACCTGCCGTCCATCAGCAGCTTGCCCAGATATATGCGCCGTATCAGCGCGGGCAGGACATGGGAACTTTCAAAATCAAAATTGTCATCCGGCCCGTACATATTCGTGGGCATGACGGACAAAAAATCCGTTCCGTACTGTTCGTTGTAAAACCGGCACAATTTTATGGCCGCGATCTTCGCGAGGGCGTAGGCGTCGTTCGTGCTTTCCAGCGGGCCGGTCAAAAGGTATTCCTCTTTCAAAGGCTGCGCCGCGTCCCTAGGATAGATGCAGGAAGACCCCAGATTCAGCAGCTTTTTTACGCCGTACCTGTAGGATGCGTGAATTACATTAGCCGCTATCATCATGTTCTGGTAAATGAACTCGGCCTTATAGGTACTGTTGGCGTAGATGCCGCCTACCTTCGCGGCGGCAAGAAAAACCACATCGGGCCTTTCCTTTTCAAAAAAAGCCTCTACCTGTTCCTGCCGGGCAAGGTCAAGCTCCCGGTGGCTGCGTGTAATGACGCTGCCGTAGCCGCCGGCCTGAAGACGCCGCAGGAGGGCGGAACCTACGAGGCCCCGGTGTCCGGCAAGGTAAATTTTGCTGTTCCTGTTCATAGCTGTAGTATTCCGAGGGAACTCTCCCCTGTCAACGAGTTAAGCTGATGGAAAGCAAAAAAAACACGCGCGCGGCCCGTGGGCGCGCAAGGGATTGGAGGGGCGCGAAGCGGTCCGCGCGAAGCGCGGACGGAACCCCCGGAAAGCCCGGTTTTTTGCCCTGGCGGTTGATGAGGCGCTGTGGCGCCGAAGCGATGCGGGGCATCGCGTGCGATAAGCAACCGCCTGGGCAAAAAATGCGCCCGGTCTTTAGGAATTCCTATTCATGAAAGTTAAAAGCCGTAAAGCCTTCCTGCTTTAGCACGGAATCCCGCTTCGCTTCCTGGATGTCGCTCTTCACCATGTCGCCCACAAGATCGGCAAAGCCGTGTTCGGGTTTCCACCCAAGTTTCGCGCGGGCTTTTGCGGCGTCGCCCAAAAGAATGTCTACCTCCGTGGGGCGGAAGTAGCATTTGTCCACTTCCACAACGGTTTCGCCGGTATGCGCGTTCACGCCTTTTTCGGCGGCGCCGCTTCCCTCCCACGCGATTTGGATGCCAGCTTCCCGGAAGGCAAGCTCCGTAAACTCCCGCACCGTGTGCGCCTGGCCAGTGGCAAGGACAAAGTCATCGGGCTTTTCCTGCTGCAGGATGAGCCACATACCCGCCACATAATCCTTCGCGTGGCCCCAGTCGCGTTTTGAATCAAGGTTCCCCAGGTACAGCTTTTTTTGCAGGCCCAAGCAGATGCGCGCGGCGGCGCGGGTGATTTTGCGCGTTACAAAGGTTTCTCCCCGGATGGGGCTTTCGTGGTTAAACAAAATCCCGTTGCAGGCAAAAAGGCCGTAGGCTTCGCGGTAATTCACCGTTATCCAGTAGGCGTACAGCTTGGCCGCGGCATAGGGGCTGCGGGGGTAAAAGGGCGTCGTTTCTTTCTGCGGGCTCTCCCGCACAAGGCCGTACAATTCGGATGTGGAGGCCTGGTAAAACCTCGTCTTTTTTTCAAGGCCCAGAATGCGGACCGCTTCCAGAAGGCGCAGCGCGCCCAGGCCGTCGGCGTTGGCGGTGTACTCCGGCGTGTCAAACGAAACTTTTACATGCGACTGCGCCGCAAGGTTGTAAACCTCATCGGGCTGGACATCCTGGACAATCCTGATCAGATTCGTGGAATCGGTCATGTCCCCGTAGTGCAGAACAAACCTCACATCCGCCTCGTGCTGGTCCTGATAAAGATGGTCTATCCTGTGGGTATTAAAAAGAGAGCTGCGCCTCTTTACGCCGTGAACCTCATAGCCCTTGGAAAGAAGCAGCTCCGCGAGGTACGCCCCGTCCTGCCCGGTAATTCCCGTTATCAGCGCTTTTTTCATTTATACAATTCCAATATATCCCGTTACTTCAGCTTGAAACCCAGGCGCGCTTCACCGGTCTCTTTGTCAAGCTCGATTTTTTTGGTCCTGCAAATTGAGGTCCGCGCCTGTGGGCATTTTGAAAATCCCCAGTATGGACAGGTTTTTCATTTTTGCGCGTGGAGAAATTTTCAGCATTTTCTTTTCTTTCCGGAAATCTTTTAGTAAATTCACGAGCGGAAAGCCAAATGAATTATAAATCAGTTCGGATTTTTGGGTATACAAACTATTGGCACGCCTGCCGCTTACAGCGGGAAATTTTTGCCGCTCTAGGCTTGTTGTAAAGGGAAATCCCTCCCTCCATACTATGGGCATGTCAAAAGTTCAAGACCTCCTGGCAACAAACGTAAAACTCGCGCGCAAGCGTCTGGGCCTTTCGCAGATGGCTCTTGCCGCAATATGCGATCTTTCCACAAGCTACATCGGGGAAATAGAACTTGGAAAGAAATTCCCCTCGGCCGAGAGTTTTGAGCGTTTAAGCGAGGCCCTGGGCGTCAGATGCTACCAGCTTCTCTACGAACCGGAAGACTGGGAAGTCAATGACAAGTACGACATTCTCGCGGACCTGAAAATTGAACTTCAAACAGAAATAAACAAAATCCTGGAGGAAACCATCACCAAGCATCTGCGACAGTGACTTTCGTTATGGCAAACCTAAAAGAATATATAGCCACGAACCTGACATTCAGCCGCGTGCGCCTGGGTTTTTCGCAAAAACAGCTAGCCCAGCTTTCCGGCCTTCCCCTCTCCTGCATACAGCAACTCGAAGCGGGAAAAAAATTCCCGAAAGCCGAAGTTTTTGAACGCCTCAGCGAGGCCCTGGGCCGCAAACCCTGCGAATTCCTGTACGAAGGCGACGAGTGGGAAAACCGGGACCACATGGACAATCTTGCGGGCCTGCATATCATACTCACGGAAAAAATCAACGACCTGCTTAAAAAAACCATCCGCAGGCGCCTTGGGATATAAGGCCCTATGGCGTATCTGCAAAAACGTGTCGGCGGCAACATAAAACTCGCCCGAACCCGCCTGAGATTCACCCAACAGCATCTGGCGGAACTTGTTGGCCTTTCCCTCAGTTCCATCAGGGAAATAGAAAAAGGCGCCAGATTCCCCACGGCGGAAAACCTGGAACGCTTCAGCATGGCCCTTGGGCTAAGGCCCTACAAACTGTTTTACGACAAAGAGCAGGTGGAACTCTATGACAAATACGACCGGATTGCCGATTATTACTGCGAATTGAACCAGAAAATCAATGAGATCCTGAACGAAACAACCACTAAATACCTGAAGGCATCGGGGGCTATTTAAAGCGCGCGGCCTTTCGCGAAAGCCCGCGCGCCGGAACGAAGCCCGCTACTTTCCCGTTTCCTGCTTCAATGCCGTGGCCTTGTCGGTTTTTTCCCAGTCAAAGCCTTCCCTCCCAAAGTGGCCGTAGCAGGATGTCCCCTGATAGATGGGCCTGCGCAGGTCAAGGGTCTTGATGATGCCGGCCGGGGAAAGATCAAACACCTTGCTTACCGCCCTGGCGATAAGGTCTTCGGGAACGGTTCCCGTTTCAAAAGTATCAACCATGACAGACACGGGAAACGGCACGCCGATAGCGTAGGCAAGTTCCACTTCGCAACGCTCGGCAAGGCCGGCCGCCACGATGTTTTTTGCCACATAACGGGCCATGTAGGCCGCGGAACGATCCACTTTCGAGGGGTCTTTTCCGCTGAAGGCGCCGCCCCCATGCCGACCCATGCCGCCGTAAGTATCCACAATGATTTTCCGCCCCGTCAAACCCGTATCGCCGTGTGGCCCGCCGACAACAAAGCGGCCTGTCGGATTCACAAAATACTTTGTGGTTTTATCCAGCAGGCCCGTCGGCTCAAGCACGGCCTTGATGATTTTGTCGATAATTTCCTGCTTCAAATCCTTATACGAGATGGTATCGTCGTGCTGATGGCTGACGACTACAGTATCGATGCGCACGGGTTTATGCCCTTCGTATTCGATTGTTACCTGGCTTTTGGAGTCGGGCCGCAGCCAGGTGACTATTCCGTCTTTGCGTATCTTCGCGGCGTACTGCAAAATTTTGTGGGCGTAGCTGATGGGTGCCGGCATAAGTTCCGGGGTTTCCGAACAGGCAAAACCGAACATCATGCCCTGGTCGCCCGCTCCCTGAAGCCCCTCAAACTCCTTCAGGCCCTGGCCGCTCACGCCCTGGTTGATGTCGGGGCTTTGCGAATGGATGACATTGACCACGCTCATGCTTTCGTAGTCCAAACCGTATTCAGGCTTGGTGTAGCCGATTTTTTTCGCCACGCCGCGGGCAATCTCCTGAACATCGACATAGCCCTTTGTGGTAATTTCCCCGCCCACAAGAACCATGCCTGTGGTTGTAAAAGTCTCGCAGGCAACGTGGCTGTCCGGATCCTGCTCGAAGCAGGAATCCAAAACCGCGTCGCTTACCTGGTCCGCGAGTTTGTCGGGATGTCCCTCCGAAACCGATTCGGAGGTAAAAAGATAGTGCCGTTTTTTTTCCATGATTTTCTCCCCATGGTTTTGCCACCTGCGGGGTTCATGGCATACCGCCCGCTATCCCCGCCAGGTGTGTCTGAGGCCATAAAAAGGCGGCAGCTGCTGCCGTCAATTCAAAACCTTGCATTTTTAATACCGGTAATGGTCCGGTTTATATGGCCCTTCCGCCGGAACCCCGATATACGCAGCCTGGACAGGCGTAAGCCTCGTCAATTTGACGCCGATCTGCGTGAGATGGAGCCGCGCGACCATCTCGTCAAGATGCTTGGGCAGTACATACACCTGTTTTTCGTATTTCTCCAAATTCTGCGCCAGCTCAATCTGGGCCAGAACCTGATTCGCGAAAGAGTTCGACATAACAAACGAAGGATGCCCCGTGGCAAGTCCCAGGTTCAGGAGCCGCCCTTCCGCCAAAATTAGTATACTGTGTTTGTCAGGAAATGTCCACTTGTCATATTGGGGTTTAATCTGGGTTCTTTTGATGCCTTTTACTTTCGCGAGGCCCATCATGTCTATTTCATTATCAAAATGCCCGATATTGCCGACGATGGCCCCGTCTTTCATTTTGCCCATGTGGGCCACCGTGATGACATTCAGGTTGCCAGTCGCGGTAATGAAAAAATCCGCGATACCCACGACATCCTCAACGGTTTTTACCTCGTACCCTTCCATAGCCGCCTGGAGCGCGCAGATGGGATCGATCTCCGTTACGATCACGCGGCAGCCCTGTCCGCGCAGGCTCTGGGCGCAGCCCTTGCCGACTTCGCCGTACCCGCAGACAACGGCGACCTTGCCGCCAATCATGACATCCGTTCCGCGGTTAATGCCGTCGATAAGGGAATGGCGGCAGCCGTACACATTGTCGAACTTCGATTTGGTCACGCTGTCGTTTACGTTGATGGCGGCAAAAAGCAAAGAGCCGTCCCTGGCCATCTGGTACAGGCGGTGGACGCCGGTGGTGGTCTCCTCGGTGACGCCCCGGATATTCCTGGCGCTGTTTGTCCAGCGGAAAGGCGATCTCCTGTATATCTTCGCAAGGCACTGGAGGAGTTCCCGCCAGTCTTCCGGATCGGTCTTTTTTGGGGGAGGGATTTTCCCCTTTTTCTCAAAGGCCACGCCCTGATGCACCATCAGCGTCGCGTCGCCCCCGTCGTCAACGATTTGATCCGGCCCCGCCCCGCCGCCGAAATCCAGCGCGCGCTCCGCGCACCACCAGTATTCCGCGAGGGACTCGCCCTTCCACGCAAAAACGGGAACGCCTTTCAGGTTCGCCGGGCTGCCGTGCTTGCCAGCGACAACCGCCGCCGCCGCGTGATCCTGGGTCGAAAAAATATTGCAGGAACACCAGCGCACATCCGCCCCCAGCTCCACAAGAGTTTCAATAAGAACAGCCGTCTGAACCGTCATGTGCAGGCTGCCGGTTATTTTCAGGCCCTTGAAAGGCTTTTTCTTCGCGTACTGGGCCCGGATGGACATAAGGCCGGGCATCTCCTTTTCCGCGAGATCTATCTCCCTGCGCCCCCAGGCGGCCAGATTAATATCCTTGATTTTATAGTCCATCCGCAACTCCTTCATATTTGTACCAGAATATCCCGCAGGCTCCCGGCGTTTTGTTCCTCCGGTTTTTCCGGAACATCGTTTTCGCTGTACAGAATATAGCGCCCTGCGGAAGCGGTGCCATTTGTTTCGCGCTCGTAGGCAATATTATATTTGCCGCAAAAATGTTCCACGATAAAATCCACGTCGCTTTGGCCGACCAGAGAAACGGAAGAAAATCCGGCGTCCTTCACCCCGCGGATAAGATCGTCAATGCTGTTTTTATAATATACGATATTTCTTACCGTCCGTTTAAAATATTTGTAACTCCTTCTGGCAATCTCCTCCATTCCCGTTGAGGATACGGCATACATGATATTCCTGTTGTTGATCTTCTTCACCGTCAAAAGGCCCTTTTTGACCAGCCGCTTGACAATCGCGTTTGTCATGCCCAAGGACATGCCGGCAATCACCGCCAGATCCCTCTGGCGTATTTTGTCCCGCCGGTGGATATTCTGGAGAATCTGTAATTCCTTGTCGCCCTGGCGGGTGATAAAAGTCTCGTTCATTATTATTTCAGGCAAAGCACGGCCCTTCCGAAAAATTGCTTTTTCGGTTCAGGTGGCAAACTATGGTATGCCGGTCAGGACGGATGCCGCCGAAACTTGCTATCCTCCAGCGCCCCGGCAAAATGGAGCAAAAAAATGTTCAGTCATCGAACAATATATCACAATTTTAAAAAAAGCAAGGGGCCTCCCGCGTTTTTTTCAGGATAAACCCATAGAATCCTTTTAACCACAGCCAGCACGGACAAAAGCAGGAGGTTTCGCTGTAAAGTCCGTGGCGTCTGTGGTTTGCTTTCTCTTGTTCTTCCGCGCCCAATACGGATCCGGCATCCAGCCCACTGTCCACAAGTTAAGGCATAGGTCAGCCCGTGGGGCGCAAAGGATTGAAGCGGAAATCCCGCAGCCCCCTCAAGGGGGCGAGGAATTGAAGCGGAAAGCCTGGCTGGTCGTATTTTTGTATCCGCGTAGCGGATACAAAAATACTGCTCGCCCATGCAACCCGGGTTTTTGGCGCGGGAGCGCCAAAAAGGCGCACATCTTTTTCTTAACTTGTTGACAG
>JAISXE010000010.1 GCA_031270615.1 Spirochaetia bacterium | reverse complement strand
GCCCGCAGCCTGGTAAGCCGCACGGACGCCGCCTCCCAGGCCAGCATACGGGATACCCAGGACGCCATCCGCACGCTCCAGGAGCAGTTTAACGAAAGGCTCTTTTCCCTGTCCCGGATGGGGACCTATCCTGAGTTCAGGATTGCGCGTGAGGATCGTTCCGGCGAACCCTGGTACAAACGGGGCTATTACATGATGCGGGACATTGTGACAACCCGTATCCTGAACCCCGATATTGTGCACTACACCTTCTACAAGCCCGTGCTGTACCGCACCACGGGCGTCAATACCTATTACCGCGGTCTTGTCCGCCTGGGGGTTTCCACGGAAACCATCCTGGCACAGCTTTCCACCTCGCGCCGCATTGTTGTGCTGATTACCGCGGGCATAGCCCTTCTGGCGGTGGTGATAGGCGTTGTAGGGGCCATGATACTTGCCTCAATTACCATTATTCCTATACGGCGTCTGGTGCAGGGAGTTGAAAAGATAAGCGCCACCGAAGACAAGGAAAGCCTGCGCGACTACTCCATAGATGTGAAAACCCGCGACGAGATAAACGATCTCGCGGAGGCCATTAACCAAATGACCCACGGCCTTGCCCGCGCCGCCGCCGCCAGCAAGGACCTTACGGTAGGAAAGGAAATCCAGAAGATGTTTATTCCCCTGGAGATAGGCTCCAGCGGAAAAAAGATGACCACCGGAAAAATCGAAACCCCCCAGATTGAGTTTTTTGGCTACTACGAAGGGGCAAAAGGCGTTTCGGGCGACTACTTTGAGTACCGCAAACTGGACGAGGATAACTACGCCTTTATCAAGTGCGACGTTTCCGGCAAGGGAGTCCCGGCCGCCCTTATCATGGTGCAGGTTGCCACGGTGTTTATTTCCTACTTTAAGGATCACGACATGACCAAGGGCAGGGTCAATATGGTGCCGCTTTTGTACCGGATTAACGACATTGTTGAGTCCCTGGGCTTCAAGGGCCGCTTCGCCGCCATGACTCTGGGCGTGCTGAACGTAAAGACCGGTATCAGCAACGTTACCCACGCGGGGGACCGCGTGCTGAACATCTACGACTCGGCAAAGAAAACCTTTGCCCAGCGCCTTATGAACGACAGCCCCGCGACGGGAGTTTTTCCCAATTTTATGGTGGAGATGAAGTCTCCCTTTGAGCAGACGCAGATCAGACTGAACCCCGGCGACATCAACATGCTCTTTACCGACGGCGTGGAAGAATCGCACAGAAAGCTGCGCAGGCCCAATTTTGAAGTCATGCAGCTTCCCCCGGCAAAGGAGGGGGACGAACCCATAGAAGACGAGATGCTGGGCAACGACAGGATCAAGAGCATCTTCGAGTCCGCCATGGACCAGGGGAAGTTTCTCCTGGAAAAAATGGACAACCCCGTTCCCAACGAGCAGTTGGTCTTTGACTTTTCCGGTTGCGAGCCAACGGCGGAAACCGTTGTGAAGGCGCTGGTCAGTGTGGAAAAACTCTGGAGAATCTACCCGCACCCCAGTGCGAACGAGACCAACCGCGTTATGGTGGACAAAGTTGTGGACGATTTTCTCAAAAAGACCTTTTCCCTGTATTCGATGTATTTCTCGCATCCCATAGAGAACCCCAATCCCGAGGAATACCCAAACTACAATTTTTATACCCACCTTATGGAAGACGACCAGTACGACGACCTTACGCTGCTGGCCGTGCGCAAAAAGTAGGGGTGGACATGCGGCCGGTTTTTTACTGCGAAAACTGCAAGCGCGAGGTGTCCGCCAGAGACAAGGTGTGTCCGGGCTGCGGCAGGTTCTTTACCGATGTACGCTGCCCCCGATGCAACCATTCCGGTGAGGTGGAGGCGTTTTCCTTGGGATGCCCCAAATGCGGGTACTTAAACCCCGCCTGGGTGAGCGCGGCTTCGGCCTCAGCCTCAGCGTCGGCCCTCTTTGAGGCGCTACCCCTTAAAATGTTTGAAACCGGCGGCCTTGCTCCCGAATCCCCGCGCCGGGAACCCGCGCGGCTTCCGGCATGGCTTTTCCTGTCGCTCACCATAGCCATAGGCACGCTCTGCGCCGCACTGGCGTATCTTTTTCTGGCAGCTTGATTCCGAAGGCTCTCCCGGGTATGCTTGCGGTATGCCCGCGAAAAGCCAGCCGCCGGGAGGCGATAGTCTTTTTTCTTCCTCGCACAACGCCTCGCGCGAGCCTCTTGCTTCGCGCATGCGGCCCCCAACCATAGACGACTTTGTGGGGCAGGAGCATATTCTGGGGGAGGGCCGGCTCCTCAGGCGGGCAATCCAGGCGGACAGGCTCTCGTCTCTGATTTTCGCGGGTCCTCCGGGGACAGGCAAAACGACCCTCGCGCGGGTTATCGCGGGCACGACGGCGGCGAGTTTCGTGTCCGTCAACGCGGTACTCTCCGGGGTCATGGAAATACGCGAGGCGGTGGACAAGGCCAGGAGCGGCCGCGACTTGTACGACAGGCGGACCATCCTCTTCGTGGACGAGGTGCATCGCTGGAACAAGGCCCAGCAGGACGCGCTCCTCCCCTGGGTGGAAAACGGCACGATAATCCTTATCGGCGCGACAACCGAGAATCCTTTTTTCGAGGTCAACTCCGCCCTTGTTTCGCGCAGCCGGGTTTTCCAGCTCAAGGCCCTGGACGCGCAAGGTTTGCGCCGCATAGCCCTGCGCGCCCTGAAAGACCCGCTGCGGGGATACGGGCGCTACAAAATCACGTTGAGCGGGGAGGCGCTTGACCACCTTATCGACGTTGCTGACGGGGACGCGCGGTCGTTATTAGGCGCTATCGAGCTTGCCGTCGAGACAACGCCTTCGCGCTTCCCGCCCCCCCCGGATGAGGAGATTGTGATTGATCTTGCCACGGCGGAGGAATCCATCCAGAGGCGGGCCGTCCTCTACGACAGGGAGGGCGACTATCACTACGACAGCATTTCGGCCTTTATCAAATCCCTGCGCGGCTCCGATCCGGACGCGGCCCTGTACTGGATGGCGCGGATGGTGCGCGCGGGGGAGGACCCGCATTTTCTTTTCCGCCGCATGGTCATCCTTGCCAGCGAGGACGTTGGCCTTGCCGATCCCCAGGCCCTTGTCGTGGTGGAAGCCGCGGCGCGGGCCTTTGACCGCGTGGGCATGCCCGAGGGCCAGTTTCACCTGACGCAGGCGGCGCTTTACCTTTCCACCTGCCCGAAGTCCAATTCCTCGATGGGCTATTTCGACGCCCTTGCCGCCGTTGACAAGGAAGGCTTCCAGGACGTGCCATCGCACCTGAAGGACGCAAACCGCGACAAGGAAGGTTTCGGCCACGGCGAGGGCTACATGTACCCGCACGCCTACCGCGACCACTGGGTTGCCCAGGCCTACCTTCCCGCCCAGATGAGGGGCAGGGTCTTCTACACACCGGGAAACCTCGGCTACGAGGAGCGGATCCACGACGGCGTCCTGCGCCGCAGGGAGGCCCAGCTTGAGGCGGTGCTGGAAGCGCCGCAGGAGATGCTGACATTCTCCCCGGAGAAACGCGGCAGGGACGAGTGGCTCGCCCGCGCGGGGGGCAGCCGGGGGAAGGTCCTGGAAGCGGTGCGGGACAAAATCTTTGCCCTTGCGGAGATCCTCCGCCACCACCGGGTGCTCGCGGCCGATTCGGGCAGCGGCCTTCTTGTGTGGGAGGCCCTGCGCAAAGCCCCCGAAGGCGGGGTGTGGGCGGTCCTGCCGAAAAA
>JAISXE010000004.1 GCA_031270615.1 Spirochaetia bacterium | reverse complement strand
ATGGCCCTTGATCTTCTCAGAAAAACTGTTTATTCTCAAAAGCATTCTTTTTGCGGAGGCTAAAATGAGCGAAAAAAAACGTACGGGGGCGGAACTTATCATTGATATGATACAACAGCAGGAAGTTGAATACATTTTCGGCCTTCCCGGGGGAAACGCCATTCCTTTGTTTGACGCCCTTGTCGATTCTCCTATAAAATTCATCCTCACGCGGCACGAACAAGGCGCCATCCACATGGCTGACGGCTATGCCCGGGCTTCGGGGAAGACGGGTGTTGTCCTTGTCACCTCGGGTCCCGGCGCGACGAATGTCATTACCGGCCTTTTTACCGCGTACATGGATTCCGTTCCGCTGGTTGTGCTTTGCGGCCAGCAGGTCACGGGCAACCTGGGCCTGGATGCGTTCCAGGAGGCGGATATCTCCGGCATTTCCTATCCGGTTGTGAAGCATTCATACCTCATCAAAGATCCGGGGGACATTTGCCATGTCATGGAAGAGGCTTTTTACCTGGCGAATTCCGGCAGGCCCGGCCCCGTGCTTGTGGATGTGCCCAAGGATGTGTCGGGCGCCCTTGTGGACGCGCATTCCGCCGCGGGCCTGCACCTGCCTGGCTACCACATCCCGAAAGACGGAAACGAGCAGGCCATAGAACAGGCGGCCGGCTTTCTGGAGCAGGCCGAACGGCCTGTCATCATCGCGGGGCAGGGGGTCATCATTTCGGGCGCGGAAAAGCAGCTTCTCTATCTGGCGGAAAAACTCCGCATTCCCGTGGCCACGACCCTCCTGGGGAAGGGCGGTTTTCCCGACCGCCACGAGCTGTGCCTCGGCATGCCCGGCATGCACGGGACGGCATACGCGAACAAGGCCCTGGATGCCTGCGATCTTGTCATGGCCGTGGGTGCCCGCTGGGACGACCGCATTGTCGGCAACGCCGCGAAGTTCTGCGTGCGGGCAAAAAAAATCCACATCGACATTGATCCTTCCGAAATCAATAAAGTCATAATACCCGACTGCCCCATTGTCGGAGACGCGAAACTTGTTTTGGAAGCCTTGAACGGGATACTCCGGCGCGGCAATACCTCGGAATGGATAAAACAGATCGCCAGGCTGAAGAAGTCTTTCCCCCTGCACTATAAAAAAGAAGGAAAGCTCAAGGCCCAGCATGTGATTGACGAGATCTGCCGCCTGAGCGAAAGCAAGGCCATTGTCGCGACGGACGTGGGCCAGCACCAGATGTGGGCCGCGCAGTTCTGCAAAACCGATTCGCCCCGGCACTGGCTCTCCTCCGGCGGGGCGGGAACAATGGGTTACGGCTTTCCCGCGGCGATTGGCGCCCAGGTCGCCCACCCGGATAAAACCGTCATCGCGATAGTCGGCGACGGGGGTTTCCAGATGACGTTCTGCGAGATGGCGACGGCCTTTGTCCAGAAGCTGCCAATCAAGGTGCTTCTCCTGAACAACAATTACCTCGGCATGGTCAGGCAGTGGCAGAACATGTTTTACGACAACCGGCTCTCCGGCGTGGACCTTGAAGGGAATCCCAACTTCGTCAAGCTCGCTGAAAGCTACGGCTGGAAAGGTTTCCGCATCAAAAGAAGCGCCGACGTGCGCCGCATCCTGCGCGAGGCCCTTGCGTACACGGACGGTCCCTGCCTGATTGACGCCGAAGTGGAACAGCATACAAACGTGTTCCCCATGATTCCGGCGGGCGCGGGGCTGTGTGATATGATTCTTGAAGCGCCTAAAGAAAAACTTGAAAAACCAAAAGGAGGAACCTGACACATGGAAACAACCCAAAACGGTTCAATCAAAAAACACACGCTGAGTCTTTTGGTGAGCAACAAACCCGGGGTCCTAATCCGCATCTCCCTCGTGTTTGCCCGCCGGGGCTATAACATCGACAGCCTTGTCGTTTCGCCCTCGCAGGACCCGGCTTTTTCCGTCATGAACATCGTCGCCACCGGTGATTCGCGGACCCTCGAACAGATTCTGAAACAACTGAACAAACTTGTTGATGTCCTGCACGCCCGCGACCGCACCGGCGAGGATATCATCGAGCGGGAGCTGGCGATCATCAAGCTGCGCTGCACGCCCGAAGTGCGCACCGACATTCTGCAAATCGCCCGGGCTTTTTCCTGCGATGTTGTTGACCTTTCCGACAAAAGCGTCACCTTCCAGATTTCCGGCAAAACGGAAAAGCTTGACACGGCGAACAAAGTCTTCGAGCCTTTCGGTATCATGGAAATGGTGCGGACCGGGAAACTGCTTATGGCGCGCGGGGAAGAAGCCACGGCCTAGGAAGTAAGGAGCGGGGTGAACAGATAACAGATAGTTCCAAAACTTGGAAAGCCCGTGGGGCGCGAGGGATTGAAGCGGAAATCCTTTTTTGCGGCAAAGCCGCAAAAAAGATTGGAGCGGAAAGCCCGGTTTTTGGCGCTTTGTGCCAAAAACGCGCAAAAATTCTGTGACTGATTACTGATTGTTTTCCAGCTTGTTTTTTGTTTCCTGGCCAGGTAAAGTGGGTGTTATATGGATCCGGTATGGGAAAGCGGAGAACCACTATGAAGAAGAGGCGGGAACCCCGGAGCAGGGCCGAGCAGATCCATTACACGATGAGCCGCATTCGGGGCAAGGATACCAAGATCGAAGTGGCGCTGCGCAGGGCGTTGTGGCATAACGGGATCAGGTACAGGAAAAACTTCGCGGCTCTGCCGGGAAAGCCGGATATAGCGATTACGAAATACAAGATCGCGGTTTTTTGCGATGGCGAGTTTTGGCACGGGAAGGACTGGGGGTCGCAAAAATCCCGCTTGCATTCCAACCGGGATTTCTGGGTTTCAAAAATCGAGAGAACCATAGCGCGTGACAATAAGACCGATTCGCAGCTTGAAAGCCGGGGCTGGTATGTGCTGCGTTTTTGGGGCAGGGAAATCAAGGAAAACCTTGAGGCCTGTGTCAGGGCAGTCGAGGAGGCGGTTGTCCGGGCACAGATAGATTCCAGCGGCAGCGATGTGTTGTATCCGCCGGGGGACATCGATGGGGAGGAAGGGTATGCGGCGGCGGAGCGGGAACCGGAATACTGCCCGCCTGATTTGGAAGGCATGGTCCATACCCCGGAGCTTGCTCCGGTAAGTCCATCGGTTTGCGTAAAAAGGTTCGTGTCTGAAAGTGATCGGGGTATGAACCATGCCATAAAATCCAATTCCT
>JAISXE010000396.1 GCA_031270615.1 Spirochaetia bacterium | reverse complement strand
ATTGTCTGCCGGAAAACGCGGGGCTTGGCCGGACGCATGGGCTGGCACGCCGGGGCAGTTTTTTTAGGGAGAAGTTGTTTGGAACCCGGGGTTTCCAAACAACCCCAGCAATTCCGATTCCAAAACGAAAATCACAAGAAATGCGGTTTTTACGAGAGCCTGTTCCAAAACCCATTTATATTTTCACTTCGATTCGGAATTTTGGCGCATTTGCGGCAGGCTACAGGGGCGAGCGGCGATTTTGCTCGGCCATTAACCTATATATACGCCACAGGCTTTTTAGGGCCTCTTGCCCGGAAGCCTTGTTATTACAAACACGCTTTCGCGTGCGGTTGCCGGGGCATGCAAAATCGCGACCAGCCCCTTGCGCCCCACGGGCTTATCGGGTTTTGGAACAACCTCACGAAACAAAAATACGCCCAAAATGAAAAAGCGTCGCTACTATCCCCTGTTGAGGCCATACTAAGGGCTTGAATTTTTCCGAAATCGGAATTGCTGAAACAACCCTACGCTCTATTGACAATAAAATGCAGAGATGCATAATTTAAAAAAAGGAAAAGATAAGGGCGTTTTGAGAAGAACATCTGAGGAAACTGAAGTAACCAGAAACGAGATTGTCACGGCGGCGATCAGGATTTTTGCCGAAAGAGGCTATCACAACACAAATATGCAGGAGATCGCCGATGCCACAGGATTGTCCCGCGGCCCCTTGTACTACCATTTCAAGAATAAGGCGGCCTTGTTGCACGAGGCGGTCAAAACACACATCGCTGCGGAAACCCGGCATTACCGGGATATTTTCCGGCAGGACAAACACATCCTCCAATTAATTCGCGAGGATTTGCTGTATTGCACCCGCGACATCCGGGCCAATACGCCGGGCCTGTTTCGAATCCCGTCCGATGATCCATGCCTGAAATCCATCCATACCATGATATACAATATGGAGAATGCGCTTTATAAACTGAAGGAAGCCAGTGTTCGCCGGGCCATTGAAAAGGGCGAGCTGCGCGTGGGCACGCAGCCGCGCCACATCGTCAATATCATGTTCATTCTCTACGAGGGATTGTGTACGACTACCCAGATGAGCAAAATTATCTCCTCCATCAAGGATATCGACAATGCCATTGAGTTTTTTCTGGCCTTTATAGAAAAAGAATACTGCACCAACCCGTAGCGCCTATTACAGGTAACGCAGGGGTGACAGGCATTGGACTTGTTCAAGAACCTGCCGGTTCTTGAACAAGTTCGCGGAATTTGCCGCAAATGGCTGGTCACGATTTTCTTAAAAGGCCGTACAGGCAGGTCGTGGGCTGAAAGCCCCGTGTTGGTGAAACAGAACGGTCTGCCGCCCATGCGTCCCGGGCTGGTCACGATTTTGCAGGGCAAAATCGTTGCTCGCCCATGCGTCCCGACAGGCCCGGCGTGTTCATGCTGTCAGGCCTCCTTTGCGCCCCCCTGACTTGAATAGTGACAAAAGATTGAAAGCAAAAAGTCTGTGTCCTGTCAGTGGGGTCAGTGGTTCGCCTTCAGAAGCAAGGGCGTTCAGCGGCGTCCGCGCCTGGGGCGCTGCAAGAGGCTCGCTTTTACCGGGGTGGCCTCGCCTGCTTTTTGCTGCATGTTGAATACCGCTTTTTCCACCATGCCTTTGCGGTCGTAGGCCGTGGGGAAAAGCTCCTGCTGGCTGCCTTCGCCGGGCTGGACTTTGTCAAAGCCTATGCCGATAAGCCGCAGGGGAACCTGGGGGTTCCACTTGGCCTTTAGCAGCTTTACGCCTGTTTCGTACAGTTCTTCCGCGCTTGCAACCAAATGGTTTAAAGTCGTTTGGCAGGAAAACGTGGAGAAATCGGAGTAGCGGTATTTTATGGAAACGGTGCGGGACTTCCCGTTTTCGGCAAAGAGGCGGTACATGACCTGGTGGGACAAATCCAGCAGGCTCAGGGAAATGATTTCCCAGTCGCTGGTGTCTTCGGGAAAGGTGGTTTCGTGGCTGATGGAATGGGATTTCGCCGTATCCGAATACATTCCTATATCGCGGCCCCGGATCGCGTTGTACAGGAAATTTCCGGTGGCCTGCCCCATGAGGGATTTCAGGGAGTCCTCGCCCATCTGCCTGAGCTTTGCCAGCGTGTCCAGATGGATGGCCGAAAGCCTTTCCAGGGTTTTTTTCCCCAGGCCCCAGATCTTTGGAAGCCCAACGGCGTCGATGAAGGCTTCCTCGCCGCCGGGCCGCACTTCGTACAGGCCGTCGGGTTTTTTAAAATCCGATGCCATTTTTGCCAGAAAGCGGTTTTGGGCAATGCCGACGGAAAGGGGAACCCCCGCCCGGCTGCGGACTTGGGTTTTCAGTTTTTCCGCGGTCCCAAGGGGCGGGCCAAAAAGAAGGCTGGTTCCCGTCATATCGAGGGAAGCCTCGTCTATCGATATGGGCCGGACATCCGGGGAAAATTCGCCGAGGATGCCCATGACCACGCCGGAAACTTCCGCGTAACGCTTCATCCTGACAGGAAGGTAAATCCCCTGCGGACAGCGGCGGAAGGCTTCCGAAATGGGCATGGCCGAATGCACGCCGAATTTCCGGGCTTCGTAGGAGCAGGCCGAAACGACGCCGCGGTGGCCCGGGGCCGCGCCGACAATGACCGGTTTTCCTTTATACCCGGGATTGTCCATCTGCTCCACCGAAGCGAAAAAAGCGTCCAGGTCTACATGGAAGAATACGGGGGCGCTACTCATCTGCTTGTATTATAAACGAATCCACGAGCTTTGAGTAGCTTGTGCGGGAAAAGGTTTTTCCTTCGATTTCGCATCCTTCGGAAACCAGCGGCGACCAGGAGGTAATGCGGACGCCGGCCGTCTGCCGCGCGGGAAGCCCCAGGACAAGTTTCAGGGGCAGGGGAGGAGAGGTGCCGATAAAAACCTCGGCGCCGCGTCCGTTTGCCTCAAGGGAGTAGGGGAAATTGCAGTCGTAAACGGGCAGGGGGCTGTCGGAGCTTAGGTGTACCGTGATTTTTTCCGGTTTCAGCGGAGGCTCGAACAGGATGCTGTGGATTTTCCTGTCGGGGAAAGCCCCGGCGCTTGCCGCGCGCGTGGGCCGTTTTCCCGAAGCCCCAAGGGGCAGCGTGAGGAATGTTTTCCCCGTATCGACGGAGAAGTTTTCCCCGCCGAAGGCAAGGGTGAACTTTCCCAGGGGAAAAGGGCTTGAAAGGCGGAGCTCGTGGAGGCCTTCAGCCGGTTCCTCGTATTCTTCCACGAAAAGGGGCTGGGCGGATTCTCCCCAGGGATTGAACGCCAGGGCGAAAACAAGGGCCGCGAGGAAAACGCCTCCCGCGCAGGCTCTCAGGACAGGGGCGGACTTTGCCGCGCGCGAATGCCGGCCCGGAAGCCCGATGCGGATAAGCATAAGCAGGAACGGAAAAAAGACGATGCCCAGAAGCAGGTTCCCGGCAAGGGGCGAGTCTATCAGGACTTCGGCGAGGGCTTTTTCCCCGGAAAAAAACGTGTCATGCGCAAGAAGGCAGGGAGGAAGCAGGGCGGCAAGAAACACCATGATCCTGGGGGCGGCCCGCCGGAAAAAGGAGAAAAAAACCGAAGCCGCGCAGGGCCAGAGGAAAAAGAGGGCAAGGCTTATGTCCAGGGCGCCGAAGAGGAAAACGTTGGTGAGGGAACAGAAAATCGCGGAGGCCGAGTAGAAACCGCTGTTTTTTGCAAGCGGCAGCCGCCTGATCCAATGCAGGGAAAGCAGGAAAAGAAATACGGCGCAACTGGTTTTCAGAATAAAGAAAACAAGGGGCTGGTGCGGCCACAGCGCCCCGGCGTTTCTGAAGGCCGCCATAAGCCGGACGGCGGCCGTCCCCGCCATGAAAAAAAGGACCAAAAGGAGAAAAAGAAGCGGCACATTCCAGATGTTCCGCAGGAATAGTTTCGCATAACGCCTGAGGCGGGCACGCGCGAGACAGGCGTACAGGATGCCCGCGCCGGATACGCACAGAAGCGTGATGGCAAGGACGTCTTCGCCGAGGATGCTGTAGGCCGGGCCGTAGGGGAAAACAAGATAACGCTGATCCCATTCCCTGCGGGGGGAGTCCGCGCCGAGCCTCAGGTACGAGCGGAAAAAGGCGCGAAAGGCTTTTTCCCAGGCAGCGTGATCCCCGTTCCCGGCCCTGCCTTCGCCGGCCAGGCCCAGGGCGGGAAAACCTGCCGCGAGATACTCGTCCGCCGGGGACTGGCCGCCATTTGCTTTAAGGCCGTACAAGCAGGCCGTGGGCAAAGCCCCGTGTTGGTAGCGCAAAACGGTCTGCCGCCCCTGCAACCTGGCGGCGCTTTGGGCGAGCAGCGTCCGGCAGATGCGGTTTGTGATCAGAAAGGGCAGTCCCGCCTCCTTTAGGGAAATCCCTGCGTTTTCCAGCATCCACGACGGGGCGGCGGTGCCGCGCGTCCCTGTTTCGCAGAGAATCCTGCCGGGAAGCTCCGTGAAGCCGAGGTAAAGAACCGACACGGGGTATTGGGGAAAAAACGATTCAAGAAAAAGCCGCGTCCCCAGGGCGTTTTCGCGGGGAAAATCCCCGCCGTCCCCTGCGGGGAAAAACCTGTCCCCGTCGCCGCCCAGAAAAAGAAAGATGAGGCTCACCGGCGGGGGCGTTTGCCTGGTTTCCCGCCACAGGGACAGGGCCAGGGCGGCGCTGAAGGCGCTGCCGCCGGAGAGCGCCGGGGCCGCGACGATAAGCGTTTCCCGCCTTTGGCCGGGGACTTCTGTTTGCAGGATGTGCGAAAATGAATGGCCGTCCGCGAAGCCGGAGAAATCCTTCACGGCAGCCGCCGCGCCGGATTTTTCCAATTCGGCCCGCACAAAGGCTAAAACGGCGTTTTCCTCGGTGAGGTCTTTCAAGGCGCCGTAATAGTCCGTCTCTTCGGGGGCAAGAAAAAAAAAGCCGCAGATAAGCAGGCAGCCGGCAAAAAAAACTCGCATCGCAGTAAAAGCATACGGAAAAAACCGGAAAAAGTGAAGGGCCGCGATTCCCGGTCAGACCCCTGGCGGTTTTATGCCGAAAAAGCGGGGCGGGCAGCAATCCTGAAGGACAGCAATTCCGATTTCAAAACGAAAATCACAAGAGCCTTTCCAAAAACCCATTTATAATTTCACTCCGATTCGGAATTTTGGCGCATTTGCGGCGTAAAACGCCGCAAACCGGGCTTT
>JAISXE010000371.1 GCA_031270615.1 Spirochaetia bacterium | reverse complement strand
AACCAACGGTATTGCTGCTGAATAAAAGGTTTTTGAGGTAAAAACTGGCCGAATTGCGGACAATTTGGCCAGTTTTAGGAGGTTTTTAAAAATTTTCATAACAAACTTATTGATACTTTAAATTCCTGGTAGGGGGGCGGGCGGGGTGCCGGCGCTATTCGTCCGCCTCCGAGGCCTGCGAGTTGTGGTCGACAAAGTTGCCGATATGCCGGCGCATGATGGCCGCGGCGTTTTTGGCGTCGTGGTTTTTAATGGCTTCGATTAATTGAAAATGGATTTCGACATCGGAGTGTATGATGTCGTGGTTGACGCAGTTGGTGATTCTGATTAATTGGATTTTCGCGTCAAGGGTTTTCATGACTGAGTAAACGTAGGGATTCCCGCATCTCTTCGCGATTTCAAGGTGGAAAAGGCCGTCCACCTCGAAGGCTTCGGCCCTGTTGCCCATTTCGATGTGGGCGACGCATTCGTTGGCTATGCGGCTGAGGCTTTCTATGTCTTCGGCCGCTGACTTTTTGGCCAGGCTTTTCGCGGCGAGGACTTCCAGCTCGCTCCGCACTTCCCCGATGTAATGGGCCTCTTCCGGCCCGATTTCCGTGACGGTCGCCCGGCTTCGCGGGTTGATCGTTACCAGCCCGTATTTTTCCAGCCTGCGCAGGCTTTCGCGGATCGGCGTGCGGGAAACCCCGAAGGTCCGCGCGATCCTCTCTTCGGGGATGCTTTCCCCGCCTTTGAGTTCCTGGGACAAAATCATTCTTTTTATATGGGAAGATACCTGGTCCGCCAGACTCGCCCTTTCAAGCACAATTGCCGGTTCCGATGTTTTTTGCATACTGCTTCCGCCTTGTTTACAATACATGTTTTTCCACGTTGGATCAAGATTTTTTGAAAAAAAACTTGACAACAGCCCTGTATCATGTATACAATGCTCAGTATACAGTGCTTGAAAAAAGATTTCAAGGGGAATCGGGAAAAGGTTTCAGGAGAAAAAGGGTTTCAAGCGAAAAAAAAGATTTCAAGGGAGGTTCTTATGAAAAAAGCATTCGGTATTCTTCTTGGATTGGTTCTTCTCTGCCAAATGGTTTTCGCCGGCGGGGGAAGTGAACAGGCGGGGCCGGTATCGAAGAAGAAAGACAAGTATGTCGTGGGTTTCAGCCAGGTCGGTTCCGAGTCGGAATGGCGGATCGCGATGTCGACTGAGATGCAGGAGGCATACGCCGCGCATCCCCGGTTCACGCTGATTTTCTCTGACGCCCAGCAGAAGCAGGAGAATCAGATTGCCGCCATCCGCAACTTCATCCAGCAAAAAGTGGATGCGATTGTCCTGTGCCCGGTCGTGGCGACCGGCTGGGACGCGGTTCTGTCTGAGGCAAAGGATTCGGGTATCCCCGTGCTTCTGGTGAACCGCACGGCCAACACGGTTGGCAACGATATAGAAAAATATACCACCTGCTTCATCGGGCCGGACAATATCTATGCGGGCGAGTTGGCCGCCCAGGCGCTGATAGACGCGCTTGCGAAGGAGCCGGGGACGGTCAACATTGTCGAACTGCAGGGCACCGTGGGCGCTTCTTCCGCTGTGGACCGGGGTACCGGGATCCAGAATGTTTTCGGCAAGCAGAACAAGGTCGTTATCAAATACTCCCAGACGGGCGACTATAACCGCTCGCAGGGGAAGCAGGTCATGGAGTCCATCCTGAAGAGCGCGCAGGCGGAGGGGGTGAAAATCCGCGGCCTTCTGGCCCATTCCGACAATATGGCCCTGGGCGCCATGCAGGCCATCGCGGAGGCGGGGCTGAAGCCGGGCGTCGATATAAAGATCGTGGGGGTTGACGGCGTGCGGGGCGCTTTTGAGGCCATGGCGGAGGGCAAGTACACGGCCTCCGTTGAAAATCCCCTGGGTTTCGGCAACAAGACCATCGAGGTTATTACCGATATTCTGGACAACAACAAGTACCCCTCCGAATGGTGGGTCAAGCTGAAGAACGATTTGTATACCGAGGCAAACGCTGGCGCGGCGCTTCCGAACAGGAAGTATTAGACGGGGTTTTGTTTTTAAGAAGCTGCATGCGTGCGGCGGTTTTGCAAAACCGCCGCACGTTCAAGAATAGCGGTTGCCATGCTTGTAACAACTTTTGGCTTTGCGCGCAGGATGCATGGGCGAGAGTCCCTAAAAAGATTAGTGTTGGAAATAAAGGCGCCGGGGCGGTTGGAGCTGAAATCCAGCCCCTGGGCCGCGCAAGACGCCACTATGCGGCACGCGAAAGCGTGTCCATCTTGCAGGTGGCACGGCGAGAGCCCATAGAAAAGCGCTGCGGGAAATACAGGCAACAGGGCGATTGGAGGGGCGCGCAAGGGATTGCAGCGGAAAGCCCACAGGATTTGCGGCGGCAAATCCGAGGACTTGGAGCGGAAAGCCCGGTTTTTTTGCCCGCTCACCGGGCAAAAAAATGCGCACAAAATTTTGTGAATTGGCAGGGGCCTTGAGGGCCTTTGCCTTAGTTTGCCGACAGAAGGGGTGGCGGGTATGCCGGAAGAAGCGGTTCTTCTTCAAATGGACAATATCGATAAAATGTATCCGGGGGTGCGGGCGTTAAACAAGGTCAGTTTCACGCTGCGCAGGGGCGAGATACATTCCCTGTGCGGGGAGAATGGCGCGGGGAAATCCACGCTTATCAAGATTTTGACGGGGGCGGAGGCGCGCGACGGGGGCGATGTTTTCCTGGACGGGATTCCTATTTTTCCGAGGATTCCGATGGACGCGCAGAGGCTGGGCATCAGCACCGTGTACCAGGAGGTGAATCTGTGCCCCAACTTGAGCGTCGCCGAGAATATTTTTATTGGCCGCCAGCCCCGGAAAAACAGATGGGGCATTGACTGGAAAAAGATGAACAGGCTTGCGGAGGCGGCTATGGCGCGGCTGAATATCAGGATGGATGTGGCCGATGCCCTGGGCGAGTATTCGGTGGCGATTCAGCAGATGGTCGCGATTGCCCGCGCCGCGGATACCAACGCGAAGGTCCTTGTTTTGGATGAGCCGACTTCTTCCCTTGACACAAAGGAGGTGCGGCAGCTTTTCCACGTTATGCGCACGCTGAAGGGCCAGGGGATGGGCATTATTTTTATTTCGCACTTCATAGACCAGATTTACGAGATTACCGACCGCCTTACCATACTGCGGAACGGCAGTTTTATTGATTCGGGCACGATAAAAGAGCTGCCCCGCATGAGCCTGATTTCAAAGATGATAGGCAAGGATATTGCCGCCGGGGTGTCGCACAAGGACGGGCGGGAGGACGCCCAGGCGGAAAAGAAGGAATTCTATTCCGCGAAGAGGCTGGGGAAGCGGGGGCTTATTTCTCCGGTGGATATGGCGGTTAAGTACGGGGAGGTACTTGGGTTTGCGGGCCTTCTGGGCTGCGGGAGGACGGAGACGGCGCGCCTGATATTCGGGATAGACCGCCCGGACGATGCCGCGATAAAGGTAAAGGGGCAAAGGGTCAGGATCAATTCGCCGGCGGACGCCATCCGCTGCGGTATCGGTTTTTGCCCGGAAGACCGGAAAACCGATGGCATCATCGCCAATCTGACGGTGCGGGAGAATATCATCCTTGCCTTGCAGGGCCGTTACGGGATGTTCAGGCGCATTCCCTTTGCGCGGCAGGTGGAGATTGCCAACCATTATATAAAACTTTTGTCGATTGCCACGCCAGGCTGCGAACAGCTGGCGGGCAACCTGTCGGGGGGGAACCAGCAGAAAGTCATTTTGGCGCGCTGGCTTACGATTAATCCCGAGCTGCTGCTTCTGGACGAGCCTACGCGGGGCATCGATATAGGCGCCAAGGCCGAAATCATGAATATCGTTGTGCGTTTGGCGGCGGAGGGCAAGGCCATTGTGTTTATTTCTTCGGAGCTGGACGAAGTGGTGCGCTGCTCCGACCGCGTTTTGGTTTTCCGCGACCGCAGCCTGATAGGGGAACTGAAAGGGGAGGTGAATACCCGCCGCATTATGGAGACTATCGCGTATTCGGGACAGGAGGAAGCCGGTGGATAAACTGAAGGCTCTCGCGCGCCGCAAGGAGATGCTGTCCATTGCCGCGCTGGTTCTGCTTTTGCTGTTCAATGTTTTTTTTACCCCGGGATTTTTTTCGCTGGAGCTGAAGGAGGGGCATTTTTACGGCTCGCTGATCGATATCCTGAAGCGCGGCGCGCCTTTGATGTTTATGGCGATAGGCATGACCTTCGTCATTGCCACGGGCAGCACGGATATTTCCGTGGGCTCGGTTGCGGCGATTGCCGGGGCGGTCGCGGCGCAGATGATTGGCGGGGATTTTTCCGCCGAGGCGGGTTCCGCTGCGGCTTCCCTGACGCCCCTGCCGCTTGCCATTGCCGCGGCCCTTGTCGTGGCGACGCTGTGCGGCGTCTGGAACGGTTTTCTTGTGTCGCGGCTGGGCATCCAGGCGCTTATCGCGACCCTGATGTTGCAGGTGGCCGGCAGGGGGATCGCCCAGCTTATCACGCGGGGAAACGTCATCACGATGTACTACAAGCCGTTTTTTGAGTTCGGCACCGGGTATTTTCTTGGGTTCCCCATCTGCATCTATGTGGTTCTGGCGGTGGCTTTGGCGGCGTATCTTTTTTCAAAAAAGACTTCGTATGGTTTGTTTCTGGAATCATCGGGATCAAACCGTTCTTCCAGCCGCTACGCGGGCATCAAAGTCCAGACCATGATCTGGGTTGCCTTTGCCATAAGCGGGCTGATGGCGGGCATCGCGGGCGTGCTGATTGCCTCGGAGGTCAAGGCGGCGGACGCGAACACTGCGGGCCTTAATTACGAGCTGGACGCGATTCTGGCCGTGGTTCTTGGCGGCAATTCCATGAAGGGCGGGAGGTTTTCCCTTCCGGGCAGCCTGATCGGGGCGCTGCTTGTGCAGGCGCTGACGACCACGATTTACATGAAGGGCGTTCCGGCCCAGACGATTCTGGTTTTCAAGGCCAGCGTTGTCATTATCGTGGGCATCATACAAACAACGGATTATAAAAAACTGCTGGGCAGGTTTGCCAAAAAACAGGCTTCAGGAAATTTCGAGGTGGGAAAATGAATCCTTTGCAAAAGCGCCGGATGCCGGGCTTTGTGTACCGGAATATTACTTTTGTGGTCGCGATTCTCCTGTTTATCGTGTTTTTCGGGCTGGGCTCGGTTTTGTTCAAAAACTTTTTTTCGCTTCAGGTTTTGTGCAACCTGCTTATCGATAATTCGTATCTGCTGATTGTCGCCATAGGTTCCACGATGGTGGTCATCATCGGGGGCATTGATCTGTCCGTGGGCGCGGTTATCGCGTTTTGCAATATGTGCATGAGCTACATGCTGACCATTATGAAGATGCCGCTTGTTCCCGCGATTCTGATTGTCCTGTGCATAGGCGCCCTCTTTGGCATGCTGCACGGCTGGCTGGTGACCTTCAAGGGTTTTCAGCCTTTCATCGCCACCCTGGCCGGGCAGTTCATCGCGCGCGGCGCCTGCTACATTATTACCGTGGACACGATTTTTGTCGACAACCCGCTTATCGTCAAAGTCGCGATTTTCAAGATACGCTTCCTGGGGTCTTTTATTTCCGTGGGCGCGGCCCTGGCCGTTGTCATGGTTGTCGTGTTTCAGATTATCGCGCAGAACACCCAGTTCGGCCGCAACCTGTACGCCCTGGGCGGCAACGAGCAGTCGGCCAACCTTATGGGCGTGCCGGTGAAGCGCACAAAGTTTCTGACCTACACCTTTTCCGGTTTCCTGTCGGCGGTGGCGAGCCTGGCGTTTATGCTGTACGTCCTTTCGGCCACGGGCACGCACGGCGACGGCCTGCACCTGGATGCCGTGGCTTCGGCGGTTATCGGCGGCGCCCTGACCTCCGGCGGGGTAGGGCTTATCGCCGGCACGCTTTTTGGGGTGTTGACCCAGGGGACGATACGCACGATGATTACCTTCCAGGGCACCTTGAGTTCCTGGTGGGCAAAGATTGCCACCGCGCTTCTGCTTTTGCTGTTCATCCTTATTCAGCGGGCCATTGTGAAAAACAGGGAGCGCTCCCGCGTCGCGAAAAAAGTCGAGACCATCGATCCCGCCCTTGTTCCCGGCGCCGGGGGGGAATCCGCCGCGGGAGGCGCATAATAGCCTTGATTAAGAACCGGCAGGTTCTTAATCAAGCCTGTCTAATGGGGTTTTTAAATCATGAAAAAGAGGTATCGGTATGTCCGGCGGAAGTGAAGTGAATCGAAATGAAACAAATCGCAGTGAGGTTATCTGGATTGGGAATGACCATGGCGGATATGAGCTGAAAAACGAGTTTGCCCGTTATCTGGGCGAGCACGGATACGCGGTCCACGATGCCGGCTGCTCCGGCACGGAGATTGTCCGCTATCCCACATACGCCGTCCAGGTTGCGCGGGAGGTGTCTTCGGGAAGGATACGGCGCGCCATACTCATCTGTTCCACGGGAATCGGCATGAGCATTGTCGCCAACAGGTTCGCGGGGGTGCGCGCCTCGCTGTGTACCAGCACCTACCTTGCCCGCATGACGCGGGAGCACAACGATTCAAACATCCTGTGCCTGGGCGGGCGCGTCACGGGAGTGCTTGAGGCCCTTGATATTCTGGAAACCTGGCTGCATACTTCCTACCAGGGAGGCAGGCACGACATTTCCCTGAACCTGATTCGGGAACTTGATAAAGAAACGCAGGCCGCCGGCCAGGCGGATGTGCCGGGTCTGCGCGGCGGGAGGCCACAATGAAATTATCCATAGTCATCGCGGATTCCGGGGCCCTGCCCTCGGCCTTTGTCGTGTTTCGGGGCATTGAAGCCTCGATGAAAGCCGCCTCGGAGCTGGGCTACGACGGCGTGGAACTTGCCCTGAAAAGGCCGGAGGAAGCGCCGCCGGAAAAACTGGACAGCCTTCTTTCGCGCTACCGCCTTGAGGTTTCCGCCATCTCGACCGGCCAGGTCTACGCCGAGTTGGGCCTGAGCTTCAGCGACCCGCCCTCGGCCAAAAAAGAAACCCTGGTCAAAATGTTCCACGGCTTTATCGATCTCGCGGCGGGCTACGGCGGAAAAGTCAACATCGGCAGGGTGCGCGGAAACAAGGGGACCCAAGACCCCGAAGCCTCCGTGGCCCGCTTTGTCGAAACGGTGCGGGAGCTGGCCGCCTATGCGGAGAAAAAAGGCGTGACCCTCCTTATGGAACCCGTGAACCGCTACGAGCTGGACTTCGTCAACTCCGTCGAGGAAGGCGCGCGCATCATAGAGCGGATTGGAAGCGGCGGCATCAAACTTATGCCGGACGTGTTCCACATGAACATCGAGGATGCCACCATAGGCGGCGAACTGGAAAAATGGATAGACAAAATCGGCTACGTCCATCTGGCCGATTCCAACAGGCTCGCCCCCGGCCAGGGCCACACGGACTTTGACGACATTTTCGCGCACCTGAAAAAAGCCGGATACGCGGGCTGGGTCTCGGTGGAGATTCTGCCCAAGCCGGAACCCTATACCGCCGCGCAGCAGGCCGCCGTTTTCTTGCGGAAATACCTGCGCGAATAAAAGAAAGAGCGCGAAGTTTTAGGAGTGGAAGAATTTGGGCGCGTTTGCGGCAGCCGCAAACCGGGCTCTGCGGGGGTTCCGTCCGGCCAGAGGCCGGACCGCTTCGCGCCCCTCCGATCCCTCGCGCAGAGAACTGAGAAGAATTGAACCACGGACTGCACTGACGGCGCTGACGACAAAAAGAAATAAAGAATTGAACCACGGACTGCACGGACGGCACTGGCGACAAAAAGAAATAAAGAAGAGGGCCGCGCTTTTGCATGACATTTCCCAGCCTGCGCCTTGGGTTTGTCCGTGTTTTCCGCGCGGTCAGTGGTCTCTCTTGTTCTTCGACAGCCCATGCGCCAGGGGCTGGTCGCAATTTTCTTAAAAGGCCGTACAAGCAGGCCGTGGGCTGAAAGCCCCGTGTTGGTAAAGCAAAACGGTCTGCCGCCCATGCGCCAGGGATTGGAGCGGAAACCCCGCAGCGCGGCAGCGCGAGGAGTTGGAGCGGAAAGCCCGGCCCCCGCGCCGCCAGGCGCGGGGGAGGCGCCCAAATTCTTTTTAAATTACACTTTGCTCCTGCTTTTGTTTGTTTGACAAATTTCCAGGTGGGGGGTATACTGGTTGCTATGAATAGCCGAATAGCGCGTCTGAAACAGGAATTTTTGGACAGTATCCGCCAGGTCGATACCGAGCGGGCCGAGATCGTTACGGAGAGTTACCGGAGGCACGAGGGGCTTCCGCCGCTCCTGAAGAGGGCTTATGTGTTCGCGGACCTTCTGGAGCGCACGAGCATCGAGATTAGGCCCGACGAGCTTATCGTGGGCAACCAGAACAAGAAACGGCGGGGGGTTCCGTTTTTCCCGGAATATGCCATCGATTGGATCCGCGACCAGATGGACGATTTTATGGTCCGCAAGGGCGACAGGTTCTTTATTACCGAGGAGCAGAAGGTGGAGCTGCGCAGGATCGTCCCGTACTGGGAAGGCCGCTGCCTCCGGGACCAGGCGCGGGGGAGGCTGGGGGAGGACTTGAAGGCGGTTCATTCCCTGGGCGTTTTTGGGAACGAAAATTACACGATGTCCGGGCCGGGGCATTTTTCGCCGAATTACGCGTATTTGCTTAAAAAGGGCTATGCCGCGCTGGCGGCGGAATGCAGGAAGAAGATGTCCGGCGAGAACCGGGATTTTTATGAGGCGTGCGCTGTTTCCTGCGAGGCTGTTATCAATTTCGCCTCACGCTACGCGGATCTCGCGGAAAACCTCGCGGACGAGATGGGCGGCGGCGAAAGGGGCGCGGCGCGCCGGCGGGAGCTTTTGGGGATTTCGCGGATTTGCCGCCGCGTGCCGGCCGCCCCGGCTGCCACGTTCCAGGAGGCGCTGCAGTTTATTTATTTTTGCCAGATTGCCATCCAGCTTGAGGCTAACGGCCTGTCGGTTGTTTTGGGCCGCCTTGACCAGACTTTGATCGATTACTACCGCCGGGATATTGCTTCGGGGGAATTGACTGAGGATTCGGCGATGGAAATCCTTGAGTGTTTCTTTTTGAAGCTGAACGAGGTTGACAAGATATACTCAAACCAGGCCACGCGGTTTTTGCAGGGGCCGGGGCACGGGCAGTGCATTACCATCGGGGGCTGCCGGGGGGACGGGAGCGACGCGACGAACGAGCTTTCGTACATGATTCTTGACGCGGACCTTGATGTGCGTCTTGTCCAGCCGGATATTGCCTTGCGTATCCACAGGGAAACGCCGGAGGGGCTTTTGCGTAAGGCCGCGGTGAATATCCGGGCCGGGATCAACAAGATCAAGATTTTCGGGGACGAGGTGATTATCCGTTCCATGGAAGGCATAGGTGTGGCCAAAGAGGATGCGTGGAATTTTAATCTTCTGGGGTGCAGCGAGGCTGTCATCGAGGGCAAGACGAACAGTTGGGGGAACAGCGGGCAGGTGAATCTGGCGAAATGCCTGGAGCTTGCGCTGAATGACGGCGTGTGCATGCAGACGGGCTGCCGGATGGGGCCGGCCACGGGGGGCGTGGAGGGTTTTTCGTCCTTCGGCGATGTGGTTGCGGCTTTCACGGCCCAGGTGCGGTATTTTGTGGGGCGTTTGGCGGAATACGACAACATTCTTGATGTGGCCCACGCGGATATTGTGCCGCTGCCTTTTTATTCGACGGTTGTGGACGGCTGTCTTGAGCGCGGCATCGAGTTTAACCGGGGCGGCGCGGTGTACAACACGAGCTCGCCGCTGGGCGTGGGCCCGATCACGGTGGGCGACTCCCTGTGCGCCATCAAAAAGCTGGTGTTCGAGGAGGGGAAAATATCCTTCCCCGATCTTGTGGAGGCCCTGCGGTCGGATTTCGCGGACAGGGAGCCGCTGCGGCAGATGCTGATAAACCGCGCCCCGAAATTCGGCAACGATGTCGACGAGGTGGACAGTATCTGCAACGAGGTGCTGCGGATTTTCTGCGACGAGCTGCGGCTGTACACAAACGCGCGGGGCGGCCCCTTTATCGGCGCCCTGTACTATTTGTCGGCGAATATTCCTTTCGGGATCAAAACCGCCGCGAGCGCGGACGGGCGCAGGGCGGGGCAGCCTTTGAACGACGGGGGTATTTCCCCGAACCACGGCATGGACAAAAACGGCGCCACCGCGGTGGCAAAATCCGTGGGCAAGCTTGACAACGTGAAGGTGCCCCACGGCTGCGTGCTGAACCAGAGGTTCCACCCCTCGGTTTTTGAGGGGGAGGGGAAGATTGGGCTTTTTGCCGACTATATGCGGGGTTTCATCGATCTGGGCGGCTGGGAGTGCCAGTACAATGTCATTACCACGGAAACGCTGAAAGACGCCCAGGCCCATCCCGAAAAATACGGCGATCTTGTTGTGCGGGTCGCGGGTTACAGCGCGTATTTCACGGCGCTCGAAAAAGAATTGCAGGACGACATTATAAACCGCACGGAACAAATCCTGGCCTGACGGTTTTTTATGGCTTGCAGGGGCATTGTTTTCAATATCCAGCGCCATTCCATCCACGACGGACCTGGGATCAGGACAATCCTTTTCCTGAAAGGCTGCCCCCTGTCCTGCTGGTGGTGCAGCAATCCCGAATCCCAGTCTTTTGCGAGGGAGCTTTCGTTTAAGCCCGATGCGTGTATAGCCTGCGGGGCCTGCGCCGGGGCCTGTCCGGCCCGCGCCATAACAAAGGAAGACGGGGGCTTTTCATTTGACCGCGCGGCCTGCACGTCCTGCGGCGCCTGCGCCGAAGTCTGCTATGCGGGGGGGCGCACGATGGAAGGCCGGGAAATGAGCGCCCAGGAGGCCGTGGAGGAAGTGTTCCGGGATGAGCCGTTTTTCCGCCGTTCAGGCGGGGGGCTGACCCTGGGCGGCGGGGAACCCCTTGCCCAGCCGGAATTCGCCGGGGCTGTTCTTCGGGGCTTCAAGGCAAAGGGCCTTTCGACGGCCGTCGAGACGGCGGGCCACGTTCCCTGGGAGAATTTTACCCGCGTCATTCCCCATGTCGATTATTTTTTGTTTGACATTAAACACACGGACCCCCGGAAGCACAAACGCTTTACCGGCGCGGATACCTGCCTGATTCAGGAAAACCTTGAAAAACTTCTTCGGCTGCATTCCGGCGTCACGGCGCGCGTCCCGGTTATTCCCGGCTTCAACGGCAGCGGGGAAGAACTTCTTGCCATAGCGGACCGGGCCGCGGCCCTGGGCCTGAAAGAAATCGACTTCCTGCCCTACCACGGATACGGATCGGGCAAATACGCCCTCCTGGGCCGCGCCTATCCCCTGAAAACTTTTGGTTCCCCGCCCCCCACGGCGGAAATCGTGGAAGGCATTGAAAGGCTTAAACCCGCCGTGGAAAAACGCGGGCTCAAGGTGCGGATCGGGGGCTGACCCTGGGGCTATTGTTTTTTTTCGGCTCGGCTTATGCGTTCGATATAATCCATTAAGGCTTCTTTGGTGGTCAGCCAGTTCCTTTGTGTCTTTATTGCCTTCAAACGCCCGGTCCGGGCTAGATACGATAAATACTCTATGCCATAGTCACACATTTTTGAAGCTTCCTGCAAATTCATGTAGCCGTATCTATCCTCTTTGTCGTTTTTGCTTTTCAACGCATTCAGGTATATTAACAACGAGCGTTCTATGGACCTGCCGATAAAGTTAAAATAGTTGTCATACTGTTCCCGATCCGCCTCTTTTAATACCCGGTAATATTTTTTTCTGTCGATATTTAATATTACAGCAGGCGGATAGCCATTCTGCAATAATACCAGGTTCATAAGCAGCCGGGCCGTCCGCCCATTCCCGTCGATAAACGGATGGATGTAAACAATTTTGTAATGGACCCATCCGGCCAATTCCACGATGGATAATTTTGATTTGTGCCCATAATACCATTCCATAAATTCCGCCATCAATCCGGGGATCTTTATGGCTGAAGGGGGTATATGCGCTGCCCCCGTTATCATAGCGTTTTCGTTCCGATAATGCCCCGCGTCTGTATCGCTTATGTTTTTTACTATGATTTTATGGATTCCCAGAATAACGTTTTCGTCCAAATGCATTTTCTTTTTAACAAAACCATATAACAACTGAATGCCTTCCTTGTGGTTGATGGCCTCAAAATGCTCTTTTAATGTTTTATTTCCGATAGTCAGCCCTCTATTTATGACCAAATCGGTTTCCCGGAGGCTTAAGGTATTGCCTTCAAGGGCGTTGGAGTTATATGTCCATTCGAGGGTAAACTGTTCATCCAGTTTACGGACGATTTCAGGAGGAAAGGGCCTGAGTGCGTCCACCTCGTTTTTTTTGCCCTTGATGCTTTTCAGCAGGCTGGACAGGCTGCTGTTGATAATATCGGTTTTCATGATATTTATCATATCCGATGTTTGTAGCTGGTTCAAGGCTTTGCCGAAAATAATGGCGGTTTAACCCGCCTTGCGCGGAAGGATGCGGGAAACCACTGGCCACACGGAAAACGCGCGCGGGCTTTTTTGCTTTTTGCCGTCAGTGCCGTCAGTGTGGTCCGCGGTTAATGGCCACTGTCAACAAGTTAAGGTCCGCAATCAGCCCCTGGCAAAAACCACTGACGGCTTCAAGCACGGAAATTGCGTGATTTTCGGGGCTTCGCCTTATTGCGACAAGCAGGGAAATCGCGGGAGGCCAATAAACCGCGACTGCGATTGCAGGCAATCGCCCTGCATTCAGGCAGGTTGCTGTATAGCCGGTAGCACACTGGGGGCTATCACGCGATTTCTCCGCAATTTCCGCCGGCAGTTTTTGCCGGGGCGCGGCCCCGGCAAAAACTGCCCCCTTGCCCTTTGCTGCGGTATTTGCTACACTGTGCCGCATGAGGATACCTCTTACAAAGTACGGGTTGCCCCAGGTGGTGGTTTTTCCTGCGTTGGCGCTGGCGCTGATGGCGGCCCTGGCTTGGCTGTTCGCGCCCGCCCTGTGGCTCGCGCCGCTTGAGATTGTCCTGGGCCTTGTTGTGGTGTGGATGTTTTCCTTTTTTCGGGACCCCCGAAGGGAAATCCTGCGCGACGAGAAGACCCTGTTTTCGCCTGCGGACGGGAAGGTGACGGATATCAGCGTCCTTGATGAGGGCGGCGGCTTGGGGCAGAGGGCTTTGCGGATAGGCATTTTTTTGAGCGTTTTCAACGTCCACATCAACAGGGCGCCCTGCTCGGTGAAAATTGACAGGATCACCTACAAAAAGGGCGCGTTCAAAAACGCCATGTCGGCGGAGTCGGGCAGGGTGAACGAGTCCAACGACCTTCTTATGACGCGCCTTGCGCAGCCGGCCGACCGGCTTTTGGTGCGGCAGATAAGCGGGGCCATCGCGCGCCATATCGTGTGCGCGGCGAAGGAAGGCGCCGAATACGCGCAGGGGGAAAGCTTTGGCATGATCAAATTCGGTTCGCGCACGGAACTCTACCTTCCCACTTCGGAAGGGGGCCGTTACGATGTCGTGGTAAAAATCGGCGATGCGGTGCGGGCGGGCCTAAGCCCCCTTATACGGTACAGATAAATGGCTGACAAAGAAAAAAGACCAGGCCGGACGGGCCGCAGAAAACTGAAATACATAGCGATTCTTCCTTCGCTTATAACCCTGTTAAACGCCATGTGCGGTTTTATCGCGATAGTGTATGCCAGCCGCAGTTCGGCTGCGGAAATCCTGGTGTTCCAGCGTCCGGGGTTCACGCTGCTTGCCCTGTCGGGCTACATGATTTTCCTGGCGATGGTCGCCGACGTGATGGACGGGCGGGTCGCGCGTCTTTCCAAAACCACGTCCAGCTTCGGAGGCCAGCTTGACAGCCTGTCGGATGTCATCAGTTTCGGCGTGGCCCCGGCCTTCCTTATGATGAAGGTTGTGGATTTCCATCTTGAAAGCTGGCGCGCGGTGAGTCCCGGGCTTGCGCTTGTTATAAGCCGGGCCGTGCTGCTTATCGCCATCGTGTACGTCGTCTGCGCCGTTATCCGCCTTGCCCGCTTTAACGTGGAAAACGAGGAGGACGAGTCCGCGCACATGAATTTTTCCGGCCTGCCGTCTCCCGCGGCCGCGGGTGTCGTGGTAAGCCTGGTTATTTTCCAGCAGGATATTCTTCCGAAACTGGCGGACCATTCGCGGGGGCTTTTCCGCGTGATCGAATCCGCCACGGTGTGGGCCCTTCCCGTGCTAACCTTTGTCGCGGGAATCCTTATGGTAACGCGCATCCGCTATGCCCATGTGGTGAACTACTATCTGCGGGGAAAAAAATCCTTTTCGACATTTTTGGGAATCCTTTTCGCGGGGCTGCTCCTTATTTGGTATATCCAGCTCGCGATTGTTGTCTGCTTCTGCGGTTTTGCCCTTACGGGGCTTTTGCGCGCTTTGTGCGCAAAGCTTTTCCGCCGGAAAAACGCCGCGCCCGCCGCCCTGGAACAAAGCGGCGGCGGGCCGCCCGCAGTTTGAATCGTGCCAGGCTCCTAGCGCTCTTAGGGCTTGTCCCTAAATAATTCCCCGCCTTGCGCAACAGAATAAGAGAAACCACGGACCTCACTGACCACAGGGCACAGCAATCACGGAAATTGCGTGATTTTGCGGGGCTTCGCCCAGTGGTTGCAATCAG